>JALREG010000428.1 GCA_023253905.1 Burkholderiaceae bacterium | reverse complement strand
AGCTTGCACCTGCTGTGCCGCTACTCGATCGCCAGCAGGCCTTTGGCTACACCCAGGAAGACCTCAAGTTCCTGATGACGCCGATGGCGGTCAGTGGCGAAGAAGCCGTAGGCTCAATGGGCAATGACTCGCCGCTTGCGGTGCTGTCCGCCAAAAACAAGCCGCTATTCAACTATTTCAAGCAGCTGTTTGCGCAGGTCACCAATCCGCCGATCGATCCGATCCGCGAGCAGATGGTGATGTCGCTGGTGTCGTTTGTGGGCCCGCGGCCCAACCTGCTTGATCTGAACAACATCAATCCGCCAATCCGGCTTGAGCTGTCTCAGCCGGTGCTCGATTTCGATGAAATGTCGAGGCTGCGCCACATCGAGCACTACACCGGCGACAAGTTCCGCGCTTACACGCTCGACATCACCTATCCGGTGGAATGGGGCGCCGAAGGCATTGAAGCGCGGATTGCGTCGCTTTGCGCCGAAGCGCGTGATGCGGTGCGCTCGGGCTACAACATTCTGATTGTGTCCGATCGCGCAGTGAGCAGCGCGAGGGTTGCGATTCCAGCGCTTCTCGCCACCAGCGCCATCCACCTTGATCTGGTCGATAACGGGCTTCGCACGTCGGCGGGCCTGGTGGTGGAAACGGGTTCCGCGCGCGAGGTGCATCATTTTGCGCTCCTCGCAGGCTATGGCGCTGAGGCGATCCACCCCTATCTCGCGCTCGAAACACTCGCCGAGATGGCGCGTGGCCTGCCTGGCGACATGGGGCCCGAGAAGGCGATCAAGCACTATGTGAAGGCGGTGGGCAAAGGTCTCATGAAGGTCATGTCCAAGATGGGCATCTCGACCTACATGAGCTATTGCGGCGCGCAGATTTTCGAAGCGGTGGGACTCTCGGACGCGCTGGTGGCCCGCTACTTCGCCGGCACGCCGTCCAAGGTGGGCGGCATCGGCATTTTCGAAGTGGCCGAGGAGGCGCTTCGCCTTCATCGCGCGGCATTCGGTAACGACCCGGTACTCGCCCGTGCGCTCGACGCAGGTGGCGAGTACGCGTTCCGGATCCGTGGCGAGGACCACATGTGGACACCCGATTCCATCGCGAAGCTGCAGCACGCTACGCGCTCGGGAAGCTTCTCCACCTATCGCGAATACGCGCAACTCATCAACGACCAGAGCGTGCGGCACATGACGCTGCGCGGACTCTTCGACTTTCGCCTGGATCACTGTCAGCCGGTGGCCATCGAGGAAGTTGAGCCCGCTGCCGATATCGTGAAGCGCTTCGCCACCGGCGCCATGTCGCTTGGCTCGATCTCCACCGAGGCGCACACCACGCTCGCAGTGGCCATGAATCGGATCGGCGGCAAGTCGAACACTGGCGAAGGGGGCGAGGATGAAATGCGCTACCGCGCCGAAATGCGCGCTGGTGCCTCGGTGGTCAAGGATGGCGATACCGTGGGTAGCGTGATCGGGCACGACCGCGTCGAGGCCGATATCGCCCTGAAGGCGGGCGATTCGCTGCGCTCCAGGATCAAGCAGGTTGCTTCGGGCCGCTTCGGCGTCACTGCCGAATATCTTGCCAGTGCAGACCAGATCCAGATCAAGATGGCCCAGGGCGCCAAGCCCGGCGAGGGCGGACAGCTGCCCGGGCATAAGGTGTCCGACTACATCGGCAAGCTTCGTTATTCGGTGCCGGGCGTGGGTCTCATTTCACCGCCCCCGCACCATGACATCTACTCCATCGAAGATCTTGCACAGCTCATTCACGATCTGAAGAACGCCAATTCGCGGGCTTCGATTTCGGTAAAACTGGTCTCGGAAATCGGTGTCGGCACGGTGGCCGCAGGCGTGGCCAAGGCCAAGGCCGACCATGTGGTGATTGCCGGCCATGATGGCGGCACCGGCGCCTCGCCCCTCTCGTCGATCAAGCATGCCGGCACACCCTGGGAACTGGGCCTTGCCGAAACCCAGCAGACACTGGTGCTGAACGGGCTTCGCGGCCGCATTCGGGTACAGGCCGACGGCCAGATGAAGACCGGTCGGGATGTGGTGATTGGCGCGCTGCTGGGGGCGGACGAATTCGGGTTTGCCACGGCACCGCTGGTAGTCGAGGGCTGCATCATGATGCGCAAGTGCCACCTGAACACCTGCCCGGTGGGGGTTGCCACCCAGGATCCGGTGCTGCGCAAACGTTTCCAGGGCAAGCCCGAGCATGTCGTCAATTACTTCTTCTTCGTGGCCGAAGAGGTGCGCGAGCTGATGGCAAAGCTGGGTGTGCGTCGGTTTGACGACCTGATCGGGCGCGCCGATCTGCTCGACATGCGGAAGGGTGTTTCGCACTGGAAGGCCCGCGGGCTCGACTTCTCGCGCATCTTCCATCAGCCTGCAGTGGCAGCCGATGTACCGCGCCGTCAGGTCGACACGCAGGATCACGGCCTCGCCCATGCCCTCGACAACAAGATGATCGAGCTGGCAATGCCCGCGCTCGAGCGGCGGGAGAAGGTGTCATTCATCCTTCCCATCCGCAACGTGAATCGCACGGCCGGCACCATGCTTTCGGGCGAGGTGGCGCGACGCTATGGCCATGAGGGCCTCGCAGACGACTGCATTCATGTGCAGCTGAAGGGGACGGCAGGCCAGAGCTTTGGCGCCTTCCTCGCGCGCGGCATCACACTCGATCTGGTGGGCGAGGGCAACGATTATGTGGGTAAGGGTCTGTCCGGCGGACGCGTAATCGTGCGCCCCACCAATGACTTCCGCGGTGCGTCTGACCAGAACATCATCGTTGGCAACACGGTGCTCTATGGCGCGATCGAAGGCGAGGCGTTTTTCAGCGGTGTGGCGGGCGAGCGGTTTGCCGTGCGCAATTCCGGTGCGACCGCAGTGGTCGAGGGCACGGGCGATCATGGTTGCGAATACATGACGGGCGGCACGGTCGTGGTGCTGGGCGCAACCGGCCGCAATTTTGCAGCGGGTATGTCGGGTGGCATCGCCTACGTCTACGATCCCGATGGTGTTTTCGAGTCGCACTGCAATCTGTCCATGGTGGCGCTCGAGCGGGTTCGCTCCACCAAAGAGCAACTCGAACAGACCGATCCCTCAAGCTGGCATAAAGGTGAGTGCGACGAAATCATCCTGAAGGGACTGATCGACAAGCATTTCCTGCTGACCGGCAGCGCCAAGGCGAGGCGACTTCTCGAGAATTGGGAGCAGGCGCGCGCGGCGTTCGTGAAAGTGTTCCCGAACGAATACCGACGCGCCCTCGGCGAAATCAACACCAAGGTGGCGGCGGCTTCACGCCCTGCCAAAGTCAGCGCCTGAGCGAACGGCGCGGCCGCGCGGGCAGGCCCTTCGGGGCCGGCGCTGCCGGGCCGTGCGAGCAGAGACCAACGCAACTACGACGGATAGGCAGTCAATCATGGGTAAGGTCACCGGATTTCTGGAGTTCGAGCGGCTCGAAGAAGCTCACGAAGATGCGAGCGCGCGCGTTCATCACTATCGCGAGTTCGTGCTGCACCTCGATGACGCGGTCGCCGCCCGTCAGGGTGCGCGTTGCATGGATTGCGGTATTCCGTTCTGCCAGAACGGCTGCCCGATCAATAACATCATCCCTGACTGGAACGATCTGGTGTACCGGGGCGATTGGCGACAGGCGATCGATACCCTTCATTCCACCAATAACTTCCCCGAGTTCACCGGGCGGGTGTGCCCGGCGCCGTGCGAAGCGGCCTGTACGCTCAACATCAATAACGACCCGGTGGGCATCAAGTCGATCGAGCACGCGATCATCGACAAGGCCTGGGAGATGGGCTGGGTGCAGCCACAGCCCGCAGCGGTCAAGACCGGTAAGCGGGTGGCTGTGATCGGGTCAGGTCCTGCGGGGCTCGCCTGCGCGCAGCAGCTTGCCCGGGCAGGTCATGATGTGACGGTGTTCGAGAAGAATGATCGATTGGGCGGGTTGCTTCGCTACGGCATTCCCGACTTCAAGATGGAAAAAACTCACATTGATCGCCGGGTCGATCAAATGGAGGCCGAAGGCGTCACCTTTCGCACCGGCGTCCTGGTGAGTCGCGAGCCACTTGCGCCCATCATCACCAGCTGGGCGCGTGAAACCGTCCACCCCGACCAGCTGCTGCGTGAATTCGATGCGGTGGTGCTCGCGGGTGGCGCTGAGCAGCCCCGCGATCTGCCGGTACCCGGCCGTGAACTCGCGGGCGTGCACTTCGCCATGGAGTTCCTGCCACAGCAGAACAAGATTGTCGCAGGCGACCCGGTGAGCGGACAGATTCTCGCCACCGGCAAGCATGTGATCGTGATCGGCGGCGGTGACACCGGCTCCG
>JALREG010000417.1 GCA_023253905.1 Burkholderiaceae bacterium | reverse complement strand
CTGTGCTTCGTCGAGCTGATACTTGGTCGGTGTCGTCATGCCGTGTCTCCGTCGTTGAGTGGGAATGATCTGTAACGCCTTGCCCTCGCGCCTGGAATCGGGTGGTCAGTCGGCGAATACGCCTGCTTTCTTGATGACCGGTCCCCACTTGGCGATCTCCGCCTGGAGATGAGTGCGTAGCCCCTCGGGGGAAATTTTGTCAGCAGGCGGGATGTCCGAACTCAGATCGGACATCCGTTTGACGACTGCCGCATCAGCCAGGGCCTCCCGAAGGGCGCGGTTGAGTTTCTCGGTGATTTCACGCGGCGTACTCTTGGGGGCGTAGACGCCATGCCAGACCTTTACTTCGAAGCCCTTGAGCCCCTGCTCATCCAGGGTGGGCACACTGGGAAGCGCTGCCAACCGGCTGGTGGAGGTGACGCCGTAAATCTTCACCCGCCCGTCGCGGATCATCGGAACAGTCTGCGTGGTCTGGTCGCAAAGAAGGTCAACCTGACCGCCCAGCAGATCGGTCATGGCGGGGCCGGTTCCCTTGTAGGGGACGGTGGTGAGGTCGGTTGCGATAGCAGACATGAACATCATGCCGCACAGATGCGAGACCGCGCCCAGGCCGGCGTTGGCGAGCGTGACCTTGTCCTTGTTCGCTTTCACATAGGCGATCAGCTGCTGCAGATTTTCCGCGGGAAAATCTTTCCGGGCCAGCATCGTCATGGGTACATCAAGCGCCTGGCCGATGTATTCGAAGCTGGCGAGCGGATCGAACGGCAACCGACGGTAAAGCGCAGGTGCGGTGGCCATCCCCATGTGATGAATCAGCACGGTGTAACCATCGGGGTTTGCTTTAGCGACGCGCTGTGACGCGATGGTGCCGCCGGCACCTACGGTGTTTTCCACCACCACCGTTGTGCCCAGCGATTTGCCCATCGGGCCCGAGATCATTCGCGCGACCACATCGGTGGGGCCACCTGCCGCGAAAGGAACGACCAGGGCGACGGGTTTGGTGGGATAGGACTGGGCACTCGCCTGCGAACTCACCGCTGCCAGGGCGGCGGCAAGCAGGGGCAGGAAAATGCGGGCGCGTGGGTTCATGGCTTTCCTCGGTTGGCGCACAGGGTCGTGCGGGAAAACCGGAATGTTAACCGGCGATTCGCTTAACCGGCGAGATGGCGCGCGACATCGGCGTGTAGTTGCAGCCAGTGGCCCACCGATTCGGCTGGCCGCCGCCCCAATCCGCATTCGCAGGCAATGCCGAACGCTGGCGCGAACGGCCGCGCGGCGTGAATTCGCTCGAGCGCACCCTCGACGCCATCGTCCAGATGCAGAAGCCCCAGAAACAGCTCGCTCCTGGGCTCAAGGCGCAGACTGCCGAGCGGGGCGAAATAATCGGAATCAGTACGGTTCTGTGGCACTGGCAGGTGAAGAAAATCCAGGCGTCGTGTTGTCCGCGCAATCAGTCCATTGGCCACGGCCACCAGGTTTGCCGTGTCCAAGGGCTCTTTCCAGTGCTGATTGTTCATGCTGCCGTAGCAGAGGTGAAGCCCGAGTTCCACCCCGGCGGGTACCGCGTTCAGTAGTCTGGCGACACTGTCGAGTACGCCGCTTTCAATGTCGTTGAAGGGGGCGGGATAGACCCGCTCCCACCAGCTCATTTCGGTCGCCACGTCCCACTGAATGCACAGTGACTCGGAGGGAATGGCCGCGCAGAGCGCGGTCAGTTCGGCGAGCAGTGCGGCTTCGTAGATCGGGTGAATCTCGCGCTGCCAGCGGTAGCTGATGAAGGAATAGACCGGTGCCCAGGCGGTTGGTAGCGCAACTTGCAGACGCGTGTCGGGAGCGACGGTGCCGCGGGCCTTGAGGTCCTGAAAGACCTTCCAGGAGTCGATGGCTTCGGCCGCGAACCCGAGCGGGCCGAAACGTACGTTGGATGGTTGCGCGTCGGGGCGCAGCGTAAATGGCGGGAACAGTTGATAGTTGCGTTCGCGGGCGTCGGATTCGACCAGCGCGGCAACCGCTCCAAATACGGCGCGCTGCCAGGCGATCCAGTTACTTCGGCGGCCGGTCTCGCCGTCGGGCAGGCGGCGCGCGCTGCGTCCCAGTGTTCGGGCGGCAGTCTCAAAAACAGCTGCTGAGTCAGCGAGCGGCACGCTGCCCACCAGCAGCGTGGCGACGCCCGGCGAGACGCCGACGGCACCGGTGGGCATCAGCGCCCGACGAACTGATTGGTGAACAGTTCGGCGACGGGTGTTTCTTTGGGCACGATGCCCTGAGATACGTAAAACTTCTGGATGGCTGAAAGCTTCTCGGCGTTGATGGCCCCCAGCGGGCCCGCGCCCCGGTAGGTGTACTCGGTGTACTGGCTGAACACATCTTCAAGGAATGCTTCGCGGCCTTTGAAAGTGGGCGAACCGGCTACGAAATCGGGCACGACCGCCTTGGGATCTTTCATGATGTCTGCAAGCCCGGCGAGGGTGGCGCGAACCAGTTTCTGGATGAGCTCGGGCCGCTTGGCGATCATGTCGTCAGAGGCAAGGATGGCCTGCGTGGTGGTGGGGATGAACTGGTCGGAGGCGACCGTGGTGACCTTGGCGCCAGCGCCCCGAGCGCTGATCGCGAAATCAACCGGTCCCGCAAACGCCTGAGCCTTGCCGGTGGCGGGCTGCTGCCAGACGCCTACCGGGCCAGCTGCCTGTACCTCGACATCATTCTTGGTCAGGCCCGCCGACGCCAGAACGCCCAGCAGCACGTAATAGGACGTGTCCTGATAGGACATGACGGTGATGGTGCGGCCCTTGAGATCGGCCACTTTCTTGATGCCCGCGGTATCGAGAACATGAAGGTGATGCAGCGCGCGGCCACCGATCAGGGCGACAGCTTTGACCGGCACGCCCTGGGCGCGCACGATGATGGGCGTATCGCCGATTCCACCGCCGATGGGCGCATTGCCCGCGCCAACCTGCTTGGCCACATCAACCCCGCCCTTGGCGACCAGGAAGTTCACCTTGAGACCCTCACGTGCGTAGTAGCCGCGCTGCTGCGCGAGCACCCAGGGCGCGAACGCCGGCAGCGTGGGCGGGGCCGGAAGCAGATAGCTCACCTCTTCCAGTTTCTGTGGGGCCTGCGCCTGCGCGACGGTGCAGGGGAAGAGGGTGGCAGCCGAAAGGGAAACGGCCGCAAGCGTGCCGGCAAGACGATTCATGAGCTCCTCCTGACAGGGTGAACGCGTGCGCCCGGGACAGCGCCGCTCGTGTGTTTTAGTGCATCACATAGTAGCATCGGCTCATCATGTTTCAGCAAGAGGCGGGGATGAACCCAAGCAGCGAAACCATCATGCTTACTGTGTTCCTTCGGCATGATCAGTCGCAGAACCTCGACCAGCTTCAGCGCACACTTGCCGAGCGGAACTGGTGGGACCGGTTTCCGCCAGCGGGCGTGGACATCGTGTCGTGGAATGTGGTGATGGGGATTGGTCAGATCGTCACCCTGCGCCTGCCGCCCGACAAACTGGCGATGGTCAACGTCGAACTGGAGCGCTCGGCCTGGGGGGTGTTCACCACCGAATTTTTTCCCACGTACGACTTCGTGCCCGTTCGTGAGCGGATCCGCGCGCGCGCTCATGCTGGCGAATGGTCGGCGCCGGCGCCCCAGCCCGGAGAGCGATCATGAATCCGTTTGGCGATCGCAGATTTCCCGAGCCCTGGATGCAGCCGCACCAGGCCCGCCGGGCTCCGCCAACCGATCATGAGAACGCACTGGCCTCAGCAATCGAGGCTGCGTTTGCGGCGGGCGTGTGGGATCTCGCAGGCCTGGTCGCGCGGTTGAACGCAGAGGGCCTGCGCACGCCGGCGGGGGAGCCCTGGACCGAGGCGCGCTACCGCGATGTCATGGCGCAACTCGGTCGCTGAGGCACACATGACGATTGACCCCACCGATGAAGAAATCGAGACCCTGCTCCGCATGGGGCTGCGTAACCGCTGGCATCCGCTCTGTCCGTCGCATTTTGTGACCGATCGACCCGTATCGCTGTATCGGCTCGGGCTCAAGCTCGTGCTGTGGCGCGACGCTTCAGGCACGGTGTGCGTGCAGGATGATCACTGCCCGCATCGCGGCGCGCCGCTCTCCCTTGGCCGTCATCTGGGCGATCGGCTCGCGTGTGCGTATCACGGTGTGCAGGTCTCCACGACCGGCAAGGTGCTGTCGGTGCCGGGCAGTCCGGGCTGCAGGCTTGAAGGGCAGATGGCAGTTCGCACCTATCCGGCGCGCGAACTGAAAGGGGCAATCTTTGCCTACGTGGGCGATTCGCTTCATCCGGAACCGTGTGCGTTCGAACCGCCCGAGCAGTTGGCCTCCGACGAATATGACGCATTTCTCTGCTACGCGGAATGGCGAGCCGCTTACCGCTACCTGATCGACAACAATCTGGACCCCATGCATGGCAGCTTTCTGCATCGGCAGTCACACTCCATGGCGGCAGGCGATGTCCGCGCAAGTTTTCAGGTGCGCGATACACCGATCGGCTTTCGCTTCGAGAAGTGCACGCAGCGTGATGTGAATTTCGACTGGAGCGAGTGGTGTGACACGGGCGCCCTCTACGCGCGGCTGGAAATCCCCTATCCCAAATCGGGCGGGCCCGGCGGCAACTTCGGCATCATCTTCATGTCCACGCCCATCTCCGATACGCTCTGCGCAAACTTCTTCTGGCGTAATCGTCGCGTGCAGGGTTGGGAGCGTGACACCTGGCGCTTTCTTTACCGGAACCGGCTCGAAGCCCGGCACTGGCAGGTGCTTGAGCAGGATCGTGCAATGCTCGAGGCCGTTGAACCCGATGCCAATCAGAACGAGTGCTTCTACGACCATGATGTGGGGGTTGCGCGCGTGCGTCGTTGGATGCGGGAACGCGCCATTGAACAGCTGCGGGCGCTGAACGCAGCCGGCGCGCGCAAGCCCTGGGAGCGACGCGCGGCCGCAGGAGTTTCAACATGACCCTTCTCAGAGTCACCTGTCCCGAGGTGCCCGAATCGGCAGCGCCTTTCTCGCAATGCCTGGTGGTCGACCGACAGGTGTTCCTGTCGGGGGTGACGGCGGCCGGGCCCGATGGGGCGATCCGCGGTGGCAGCGACATGGCTGCGCAAACGCGCGCCTGCCTTGAGAAGATCAGCCATTTGTTGCGGGCGGCGGGCACGGATCTGAGTGATGTGGTGAAGCTCACGATCTACACCACCGATATCTCGCGCCGCGTCGAAATTTCCGCTGCGCGCCGCGAGCTTCTTCGCGAGCCTTATCCGTGCTCCACGCTGGTGGAGGTGAAGGCGCTCGCCGCCCCCGGATTGCTGGTTGAAATCGATGCCACCGCGCTGATTGGCGCCTCGCAGGGAAGCTCGCCGCCATGACCCACTTGCCGCCCGACCTGCTGCGCTTTAAGGACCGTATCCTGTTTCTCTCAGAGGACCCAGACAAAGTTGCATTGCAGCTCGCTGGCCAGGCGCTCGCCCGTGAAGCGGCGGGCACTTTACGCGACAACGTCTCCACTGACGAGATCACACCTGTGCCGGCCATGACCCTATGGGACGACCGGCTGGGCCGTATTCCCTACACCGGCTTCAAGGCCGGGCAACGTCTGCCGATCGGGCGCGATGCGATCCGGGACGCCGGGATCGAGGTGGTGGTGGCGGGCGCGCGCTATGGCAAGGGGTCTTCGCGCGAGCACAGTCCGGCGGCCGAGCGGGCGGCGGGTGTTCGACTGGTGATTGCCGAAAGCTTCGAGCGCATTTACCGGCAGAACGCTGACAACATCGGCCTCCTCACCTCCACCGATTTCGGGCTGATTGAACGGATTCGTTGTGGTGAGCCCATCGCGCTTTCTGAACTGCTCGCTGGCCGCGACCAGCTCGCCGCCGCCATTGTTCGCGCGGGCGGACTGATCGAGTTCGGTCAGCGCCATCTGCGCTCGGTAAGCCCGCAGCCGATGGCGACCTCGGGTGAAGTCACCCCTCCGAGAACGCTTTTCGAAAAAATCATCGAGCGCAATCTGCTTGCAACCCCGGTGAGCGCTCAGGCAGTGCACCCGGGCGAGGGGGTGTTTGTACGCGCCGACTGGCGCTTCATCATTGAGTACTACGCGGGCATGGCCATTCATATGCTGGAGCGTCGCTTTGGCAGCGCGCTCTCGCTTGTGGACCCTGAACGCATCGTGATGTTCGAAGATCACACCTCCTATGCCGAGGAAAGCACGGTGCATGTTCGACTGGGGCTGCTCTCCCAGGTACGCGAGATGTGCGAGGTGCAGCGCAATTTTGCCGAACGCCATCAGCTCAAGTTCTTTCGCACGCTGCCCGAAGACGAGGCGGCCGCCGATGAGGGTCGGCATGTGGCGGGTATTTCTCACGCTTTGATGTCTGAGCAGTTCGCACTTCCCGGCCAGCTCATCGTGGGCACCGACTCGCATACGCCGCATAGCGGCGCTCTCGGGTGCGTGGCGATTGGTGTCGGCACGACCGATATGGCCAACGCCTTCGTCACGGGGGCGATCCGACTCACCATTCCCGACACGATTCGGGTCGAATTCACGGGGCGCCTGCGACCCGGCGTGACGGCCAAGGACGCGGTGCTGCATCTGCTGTCGCAGCCGGCCATCCGGGCGGGCGGGGCGCTGGGCAAGGTGTTTGAATTCTGTGGTGAGGCGGTTCGGGCTATGGATACCGACGAACGGGCCACGCTCACCAACATGGTGGCCGAACTGGGTGGACTCACTGGGCTGGTCGAGCCCGACGACGAAACCGTCCGCTACCTGAAGGAGCGCCGCGGTATCGACTTCCAAATCGAAAGCTGGATGCGCAGTGACCCCGGCGCGCCCGTGGCTGAGCATCTGCGGATCGACTGCGCCAAGCTCGGGCCCATGCTGGCGCGGCCCGGCGATCCGGGTAACGGGCTCGCAATGGCTGAATTGGCTGCACGTGTGCCGATCACCATCGCGTACGGGGGCTCGTGTACCGGCGGCAAGCGCGCCGATTTCGATCATTATTTTGCGGTGCTGCGCTGGGCCTTCGATCGCGGGCTCAAAGTGGCGCCTGGGGTGCAGCTCTTCCTGCAGTTCGGCACCACGGCCGTCCGCGACTATTGCATCGCCCGTGGTTACATGCCGGTGTTCGAAGGGTCAGGCGCGAGGCTGCTGCAGCCTTCGTGCGGCGCGTGTGCCAACTGCGGCCCGGGCTCCTCGGTGAGTGCCGAGCAGGTGACCGTGAGCGCAATCAACCGCAATTTCCCTGGCCGTAGTGGGCCGGGTCAGGTGTGGCTCGCGAGCCCGCCCACGGTCATTGCGAGTGCAATCGCGGGTGAACTGATGTCGTTCGAGGGGCTGCAGGCTCGCCACTGATCCTTGCCGGGGCTGGGCACCCGACGTCCCTGGAACATGAACGGTTGAAGCTTGTTGTAATCAACCCGGCTTACCGGTTTCCGGCCGCTTGGCCACTTTCCTTTCATCCGCCGTGACCGGATTGCCAATATCTGGCTCAGCGCTTAAATGCTCACCCTGGTTG
>JALREG010000340.1 GCA_023253905.1 Burkholderiaceae bacterium | reverse complement strand
CTCGCTTAGTCCGCCCCCGGAATGAAGCGTAGCCGCGCGCGCAGGCTCCCCTGCTCCATACGCGCGGCGATGACCTCGCCCATCTCCGGATAGACCTCGAGGGCGCCGGTGATGTTCACCTGATGGGTGACCAGCATGGCGTTACCCGAGCTGGCGTAGGACTGCGCGAAGTCGATCACCCGCTCGCGGTGCGCGCCAGCCCGCTCCGATTGACCGAAGAAGGAGTCAAGTGCAGTCCAGGTTTCGTAGCGTCCGAATGCAAGCTCGGCGGTCTCGCGCACACGACACCAGCGGCCAGCGCGAACCACCGCAGGCACCAGACCCGCTGCCCGCATCGCCTCGCCCGCACGACGCGCCCGGGCACGCCCGGCCTCAGACAGATTGCGCTGCGTGGCGCAGTCATCGAGGCGAAAGTTGGGTGGATCGCCCACGCCAGGGACGGTCTGTTCGTGGCGCATCATCAGGATCCAGCCGCCGCCTGCCACCTGCTGGGCCGCCTCGCCCACCGTCACCCGGCGCGGGGCGGCAGACGCACCCTGTGCGAGCACGGTGCGAGGTACGCCCACACTCACCAGGCCCGCCAGTCCACCCGGGAGTCCGCCCGCGAGTGCCCCCCCAAGGGCCGCCCCGCGAACAAGCAGCATCCGGCGCTGCCCCTGCAATCGCTCATTCATCGGAATGTCCCCCGCCATGAAAGCGCTCCATCTTGCGCCGGTCCCGCTTGGTGGGCCGGCCCTGTTCGATCGCCCAGGCTGGCTCCGGCGCGAGCCGTCGCTGCAGGGCAAGCGCTTCGCGCCTGGCCAATGATTCCGGTGTCTCGCAATAAAGTGTTCGCGCCACCGTCGCGGGCCCGCGTTGCTCGGACAGTCCGAGCACCTCGACATGCTGTTCCTGATCGCCAATCCGAACGGTCACACCCTCGCCTGCCCGAAGCGCTCGCGCAACCTTCACACGCTCGCCGTCGACCAGCACGCGCCCGGCTTCAATCGCCTGCTGCGCGAGCCCGCGGGTCTTGAAGAACCGTGCCGCCCACAACCACTTATCAAGACGAACCGTAACCAGCGCGTGACTCGATTGATCTTGCGAACGAAGCCCCACCCGAAACCGCTCCCCGAAGAATCGACGCTGTTCGTCTACGCGTCATGTGAATTGGGTTATTTTAGGCAGCCCAGGAGGATCACGATGCCGATGTCCCTGAAAGACCGCTACTTCGAAGACTATGTGCCTGGCGAGATGCACGAGTTCGGTTCACACACGGTGAGCGCTGAGGAGATCATCGAGTTTGCCCAGCGCTATGATCCGCAGCCGTTTCACACCGATCCGCAGGCTGCAGCCGGGTCGATCTATGGCGGGTTGATCGCAAGCGGCTGGATGACCGGCGCCATCATGATGCGCATGCTGGTTGACCATTTTCTCGCGCCCGCCTCCAGCATGGGCTCGCCCGGACTCGATGAACTACGCTGGGTCCGCCCAGTTCGGCCCGGCGACACGCTGCGCGTCCGCGTCGCCGTCATTGAAGCACGCCGCTCGCAGAGCAAGCCCGATCGCGGCATCCTGCTGGTACAGCAGGAGTGTCTCAACCAGAACAACGAAGTCGTCATGAGCTCCAAGAGCATGTCGCTTTGCCGCTGCCGAAACACCGAGCCCGGCTAAGCCGCGCATCGATTATCGAACGTGCGGCCAGGGCTGCTGCGCGGGCCGCAGCATCTCGATACTTCGGGCAAGCCGCAGCACCCCCCGGTCGTCAAACCGGCGACCGACCAGCTGAACACCAAGCGGCAGCCCCTCCCGATCAAACTGCCAGTTGACCGCCGCCGCAGGCTGCTCGCTCATGTTCCAGGCGACGGTGAAAGCGATGTGATCGAGCGCGCGATGCGGGTCGTTGCCCGGGCAGGCATGCTCGGCCGGGTAGCGCGCAATCGGCGCGGTCGGCATCAGCAGGTAGTCATAGGGCTGACTTGCCGTCACCGCCGCCTCCCGCATGGCGTGAATCTGGTTGTAAGCACGCATCACATCGGCGCCATTGAACTCGCGCGCGCGCCAGCTCGCCCATTCAACGATAAAGGGCAGCACGGTCGCGCGCTTGGCCGGATCGAGCGCCATCAGATCAGTGTGGGAACGGGCCTCGAAAAATCGCTGAATGCCGTCCAGCATCTGCGCGCTGAGAAAGCTCTGAATGGGCTCAACCCGCGCGCCGGCCCGCTCGAGCGCGCGCGCCGCATGGCGAACGGTGTCGACCACCGCAGGCTCGGCAGGCCAGCCGGTACCCATGTCCTCGAGCAGGCCGATACGGAGGCCCGCCAGCCGGCTGCCCTCCAGATCCTGCGCGTAGTCGCATGCGTCGGCTGGCAGCGACATGAAGTCGCGCGCGTCGGGCTTCGCGATGACATTCATGAGTAAAGCTGCGTCGTGTACCGTGCGGGTCAGTGGGCCGGCCACACGCCCCAGAAACGGCGGGTTGATGGGCACCCTGCCCAGGCTGGGCTTGAGGCCGAATACGCCACAGTGAAACGCGGGGAGCCGGATCGAACCGCCAATGTCGGTCCCCAGATGCCAGGGTCCGTAGCCCGCTGCTGCGGCAGCAGCAGCCCCCGAGGACGAGCCCGCCGGATTCAAATCGGTGCGCCACGGATTGCGAGTGGTGCCGTGGATGGAAGAGAGCCCGGAAGAGAGCATGCCGAAGTCGGGCATGGTGGTTTTTCCGATGATGACGCAGCCCGCTTCGCGCAGCCGCGCCACAGGTGGCGCATCCGTATCGCGCGGAGCGAGACTACCGGCTGCGGTACCAAGCGGTGCCGGATCACCCGCCGAATACAGGTTTTCCTTGACCGTGACCGGGATGCCATCGGCAGCCGAACGTGGTACACCTGCCTGCCAGCGTTGCGTCGATTCGCGCGCTGCGGCGAGGGCGGACTCGCGTGCGATCCGATACATGGCGTTGAGCCGTGGTTCGTACGCTTCGATCCGCCCGAGCACCGCGCGCGTCACTTCCTCGGGCGAGAGTTCACGGCGCGAAAATCGTTCGGCGAGCTCGGCGGCAGTCAGATCAGCCAGCGTGAAATCACCCATTCAATTGCCTCCGTTTCGCAAGCGGGCGTTCGACCCATCGGTGTAGTGCAGCCGCAAGCGGCAGGCTACCTGCCCAGGCGGCGAAAAAACAGAGCATGGCGACTGCAGGTGACTGATCAGTGAAGCGAACAAACACGGCATTCGTCAGCATGCAGACCGAAAAATGAACCAGAAACAGCGCATAGCTCAGGTCGCCGAGCCACACGATCGAACGCCGCGCAAGCGCCCGGATGCGTGACGGCCCGCTCGCGAACCAGGTGTCAAACGCCGCGCCCCACCCTCTCACGCCAGCCGCCAAAACCAGCGCGCAGACGAGCGCAACAGCGATCCGAAGCCGCCAGTCGATCACCAGCGCCCCAATCGCAAAGAGCACGATCGCGAGCGCGGTCAGCCGCTCGTAGCGCCCGGCGCCACGTGCCAAATATTCAACCGCCACACCGAGCGCGAAGCTTCCGAAAAAATAGAAGGGCTGGAAGTCCCAGTCAGCGCGGCGGTTGACCCAGAGGAGCGAAGCCCCTGCGCCCACCACAACCAGCAGCAGAAACACGCGCTGCCGCCCAGCCGGGTCCGGCGTACTCCTTGCAGCAAGCCACGCCAGCCCCAGCGCCACCGCGTGAAGCTGGAAGTCGATGGTCACATACCAGGCACCGGCGCTCAGCGCATCGATGCCCAGGTAGTCAAAGAGCCCGGTGACATGTGCCAGCACGGCGCGCAGATCCGGCCACTGCGGCACCCAATCGGCGCCAATCCAGGCCTGTCCTGGTATCGAAGCCAGGAGTACGAACAGCAGCGCCACATAGAAAGGCAGGAACAGCCGCTGCCAGCGACGCGTGAGCGCTCGCACGACCGCGCCAAGGTCAGGCGCACTGCGCCAGACATGCGAGCGAATGAAGAGGAACCCACCCAGCACCAGGAATACCTGCACCGCGATCCGGCCGTAGTCATCAAGCCAGGCGATGGCCCCGGGCGCCACGGAGCGCACGGACTGCGCGACCGGGCCATAGATGGAAAGGTGATGCAGCACGATCAGCTGCGCGGCGATCACCCGGATCGCATCGAGCCAGAGCATCCGACCGTCTGTCATCACGCGCCCGCGCCCTGACGAAGACGGTACCCGACTCGGCGACAGCGTGCGCCTAGCGCGGCAGCTCCGATTGCCCGGTCAGGAACTCATCGACCGCGCGCGCGCACTGCCGGCCCTCGCGGATCGCCCAGACAACCAGCGACTGGCCACGGCGCATGTCGCCCGCCGCGAACACCTTGTCGACGCTGGTGGCGTAGCTGCGTTCACCCTCGGTGCTTGCCTGCGCATTGCCACGCGAATCACGCGAGACGCCAAACGACTCGAGCACCGAACCGACCGGCGCTACAAACCCCATGGCCAGCAGCACGAGATCAGCAGGAAGTTCGAACTCCGAGCCCGGCACCTCACTCATTTTCATCTGGCCCGTTGCGGGATCGCGGATCCACTCGACTTTTGCGGCCTTGAGCGCACGCACACGGCCATTGCCATCGGAGACGAATGACTTGGTGCTCACCGCCCAATCGCGCTCGCAGCCTTCCTCGTGTGACGAGGAGGTGCGCAGCTTGTAGGGCCAATAGGGCCAGGTGAGCGAGCGGTTCTCTTCATCGGGCGGCTGGGGCATCAGTTCGAATTGCGTGACCGACTTCGCCTCCTGGCGGTTGCTCGTGCCCACGCAGTCGGAGCCGGTGTCACCGCCGCCGATCACGATCACATGCTTGCCGGTGGCGAGAATCTGTCCGCTCACCGGGTCGCCTGCGACAATCTTGTTCTGCTGTGGCAGGAACTCCATGGCGAAGTGCACGCCC
>JALREG010000305.1 GCA_023253905.1 Burkholderiaceae bacterium | reverse complement strand
ACTCCTCACGATCCCCTACCGAATCCTGTATCCCGCCATTCTGATGTTCTGCTGTATCGGAGCCTACTCGCTCAATAATTCGGTGTTCGACATTTACATGACGATCCCGTTTGCGATCCTGGGCTACGTGTGTGTGAAGTTGAACTGCGAGCCAGCGCCACTGCTGCTTGGCTTCGTGCTGGGCAAACTGATGGAGGAATACCTGCGACGGGCCATGACGATCTCTCGGGGCGATCCCATGGTATTCATCACACGGCCTCTGTCAGCCACCATGCTGGCCATTGCCGCGGTACTCCTCGTCATTGTGTTTTTACCCTCGGTGGCTAAGAAGCGCGAACAGGCATTCGCCGAGGAAGAAAAGTAGCGACGTTCACCGCCGCAGGCGGCACAGACCGCCTGACTAAAAGCCCGCGCTCACCGCGGGCTTTTTTTCGCCTGCGTGGCGGGTGATCGCAAGACGCGCGCTCAGCGGTCGCTTGTTGAAGCCCGGGCGGTACGGCGGCTCACCAGCGCACGAATGCCCCAGAGGCCTAGCGCCAAAGCCAGGGCGCCTGCCGCCAGGTGATCGGGTTCAGACAGCAGGTGCATGACGGCCTGCAGCCAGTCGGCGCCGTGGTGGCCCGGATGGGCAGACGCGATGGCGGGGAGCGCGGCGAATATCAGGCCGAGCGCGCGGGGACGCAGCGAGACGGCGATCGGGGCAAGGCGTGTGAACATGGGCATTTTCTCCGGACGATCAATGAACCAGCAGGCCGCGGGTTTCGATGTGGCGCACCACATCGTCAAGCCCCTGCCCGGTCTTGAGGTTGGTGAATACGAATGGTCGCTCGCCACGCATGCGGCGGGCATCCTGATCCATGACCTCGAGTGAGGCGCCGACATAGGGCGCGAGATCGATCTTGTTAATGACCAACAGATCGGATTTCATGATGCCCGGGCCCCCCTTGCGCGGAATCTTGTCGCCGGCCGCCACGTCAATGACATAGATGGTGAAATCGGACAGTTCGGGGCTGAAGGTAGCGGCCAGATTATCGCCACCGCTCTCGACCAACACCAGTTGCAGCCCGGAGAGCCGCCGCTGCAGGCGCTCCACCGCTTCGAGATTGATCGACGCATCTTCACGGATGGCCGTGTGCGGACAGCCTCCGGTTTCCACACCCAGAATGCGTTCAAGAGGCAGCGCATCGTGACGGGCAAGAAACTCGGCATCTTCGCGGGTGTAAATGTCGTTGGTGACCACCGCCATGTTGTAGCGCTCGCGCAAACGCCGGCAGAGCGACAGGGTGAGCGCGGTTTTCCCCGATCCGACCGGGCCGCCAATACCGACGCGAAGCGCCGGGTGGTTGGATTCAGCAAGGGCTGTGGACATGATCATCAAACTCCTTGAAACGAGTCGGCCGCCTAGGAACGGAACAGCCTTGAATACTGGGTTTCGTGGCGCGCGCTCGCGATCGCAAAACCCGGCGCGAAGTTGCTCCAGCGGGTGGGCAGATCCACCACCGCCGGGTCGGCAGCATGCTCGAGGACGCGCGCAAGCGCGGGACGGAGCGCGCTGAATAACCGCTGTCCAGCCTGCTGGCCGAGCGGCACGGTCTTGATCGCCGCCATCACCTGATTCTCTAGCCACGCCCAGCACCAGGCAGCAAGCGCTGCAAGGGGCTCAAGCCCGAAGGCCCGGGCGGCGAGTCCCCATGCAAGCGGCAGCGCACACTCGCCCGCTGACCGCAAAGAATCGACCCTTGCCGCGAGGGCCGGTTCGAGCTCGAGACCAGCCAGCATTTGCAGGAGCGACTGCCCCATCTGTAGCGTCTCCGCGCGCAGCTCCGCAGTTTCGCGCGAGGCCAGCCAGCGCTCATGCAGGCGTGCCGCCTGTTCATGATCGTTGGCTGCTACGGCGCGAAATAACGCCATGCATAGCGGCGCATCGAACTGGCCGATGTTGGCGTGAAGCAGCGAAGTGATCCAATCACGCACATCGGCCTCGGTTCGCACCCAGGCCGCGTCGATTGCTGACTCCAGGCCCTGCGAATAACTGAAGCCACCGATCGGCAGCGCAGGGCTCGACAAGCGCATGAGCGACAGAAGCGCCGCAGGATCGAGCGACACCATGACAGGGAACGGATCAGACACGGCTAGCGCTTGAGCGGATCGGTCATGAAGTCGTGGATACGGGGCGAGTGCCGGGCGTCGGTATGCTGGCCTGCCGCGCGACGGGGCGCTGCGTGTGGATCGTGCACATGATCGTGATCATGGTCGTGATCGTGATCGTGGCCATGAGAATGCCCGTGCGAATGCGCGTGAACGCTGCCGGAGTAGGCACCGCCCTCTGGATCGAAGTTCTCATCGACCATGTCGATCACCCCGCCCAGACCGCGCACCATTCCCTCCAGCACATGGTCATACTGGAGCCGCAGCCACCCCTCACCCACCTGTACCGGCACATGCCGATTACCCAGGTGATAGGCAATTCGAGCCAACGCAATCGCACTCGATGCCGTGATGTGAATCAGTTCCTCGGGTGCCGCGTGAATCCGAAGCGCCTCCCCCGAGTCGGTACAGATGAGATCGCCGTCGCGAAGCACCGTGCCACGCGGCAGATCGAACCCCACCGCCTCTCCCGCACGAGCGCCGCGCGCAATCGCTGTACGCATGCGCGATTTCTGTCGCCATTCGAAGGCGAGATCGATCTCGCCCACCAGCTGATCGGCGCGCCCGCCTACGGCCTTGAATATCAGCATTGCGGACTCCAGTCAGAAGAGGAAATAGCGCTGTGCCATCGGTAGCACGGTGGCGGGCTCGCAGGTGAGTAACACGCCGTCGGCGCGAACCTGGTAGGTCTGCGGATCCACTTCGATTGTGGGCATCGCGGTGTTGTGAATCAGATCGGTTTTACGAAGCGCGCGCATGCCGCGAACCGCCACAGCACGTCGGGCCAGACCCAGTTGCGCTGGCAACCCCGCCTCGAGCGCAGCCTGCGAGACGAAGGTGAGCGAGCTGTCGGCAAGCGCCCGCCCGAAGGCGCCGAACTGCGGCCGGTAGTGAACCGGCTGTGGCGTGGGGATGGATGCATTGGGGTCACCCATGGCGGCCAATGCAATCTGACCGCCTTTGATCACCATCGAGGGCTTCACGCCGAAGAAGGCGGGCTTCCAGATCACCAGATCGGCGAATTTACCCACTTCCACCGATCCCACTTCATGCGCAATGCCGTGGGTGATCGCCGGATTGATCGTGTATTTGGCGATATAGCGCTTGGCGCGTGCGTTATCGTGGCGGGCACCGTCACCCGGCAGCCCTCCGCGCTGCGCCTTCATCTTGTGCGCGGTCTGCCAGCAGCGAAGGATGACCTCGCCCACCCGACCCATCGCCTGCGAGTCGGACGACATCATGGAAAACGCACCGAGATCATGCAGGATGTCTTCCGCGGCGATGGTCTCCCGACGGATCCGGCTTTCGGCAAAGGCCACGTCCTCGGCAATGTTCGCATCGAGGTGGTGGCAGACCATCAGCATGTCCAGATGCTCATCGATCGTGTTGACCGTGTAGGGGCGCGTGGGATTGGTGGACGACGGCAGCACATTGGGCAGACCGCACACGCGGATGATGTCGGGCGCGTGACCGCCGCCCGCGCCTTCGGTGTGATAGGTGTGGATGGTGCGGCCCTTGAAGGCTTCAATGGTGGTTTCTACAAAACCCGATTCATTGAGCGTATCGGTGTGGATGGCCACCTGCACATCAAACCGGTCTGCCACGCCCAGGCAGGTATCGATCGCAGCGGGTGTGGTGCCCCAGTCTTCATGAAGCTTGAGCCCAATGGCGCCAGCGCGCACCTGCTCGGCCAGTGCCTCGGGGTTTGAGGCATTGCCCTTGCCGGTAAAGCCGAGGTTCATTGGAAAGCCCTCGGCCGCCTTCAGCATATTGGCCAGATGCCAGGGACCAGGCGTGCAGGTGGTGGCGTTGGTGCCAGTGGCCGGGCCGGTGCCGCCACCGATCATGGTGGTCACGCCCGAGGCGAGCGCCTCATCGATCTGCTGGGGGCAGATGAAGTGGATGTGCGTATCGATGCCGCCCGCAGTGATGATCGAACCTTCGCCCGCGATCACCTCGGTGGACGCGCCAATCACGATATCAACGCCCGGTTGAATATCGGGGTTACCCGCTTTCCCGATGGCGGCGATGCGACCGTTCTTGATCGCGATGTCGGCCTTCACGATGCCCCAGTGATCAAGGATCAGCGCATTAGTGATCACGGTATCGGCCACCTCGGCCGCAAGACGCTGGCTCTGGCCCATGCCATCGCGGATCACTTTACCGCCGCCAAACTTCACTTCCTCGCCATAAATGGTGCGGTCTTCTTCCACCTGGATCCAGAGCCCGGTGTCGGCGAGGCGAACCCGATCACCCACTGTGGGGCCAAACATTTCCGCATAGGCGCGGCGGGTGATTTTCATCGCTTGATCTCCGGCAGCGGGCCATTGACGCGGCCCTGGAAGCCATGAACGATCCGTGCGCCGGCAAGTGCGACCAGTTCAACGGTACGAGATTGGCCCGGCTCAAAGCGCACCGCAGTGCCCGCAGCAATGTTCAGACGAAAACCAAGCGCAGCCGGGCGATCGAACTCGAGCGCTTGGTTGGTCTCGGCAAAGTGGTAGTGCGAGCCGACCTGTATCGGGCGATCGCCGCAATTAGCGACCTGTAGCGTGATCACCGTGCGACCGGCATTGAGTTCGATCTCGCCTTCAGCCGCTTCGATCGCGCCGGGCACGAGCGGCCCCTCGCTTGATGATGGATGTGCTGTCATCGGGTGGCTCCTCGGGTCAGACAATCGGCTGGTGAACGGTCACGAGCTTGGTGCCGTCGGGAAAGGTGGCCTCGATCTGGATCTCGGGAATCATTTCAGGCACGCCCTCCATCACATCCTCACGGCTGAGCAGGGTGGTGCCGGCCTGCATCAGTTCAGCGACGCTACGGCCATCGCGCGCACCCTCCATGATGGCGGCACTCAGGAAGGCGACCGCCTCGGGATAGTTGAGCTTCAGGCCCCGGGCCTTGCGTCGTTCGGCGACCAGCGCGGCAGTGAAGATCAGCAGTTTGTCGCGTTCGCGTGGCGTCAGTTCCATGGTGTCAGTCTCCGCAGACGTCCGCCGGCGCCGCCGACGGTTGGTAAAGAGGGGATCGGATCGTTGTCATCAGGTGGCCCAGATTCTAGGCGCACAGGCCTCGCGACCGATGGCGATGGGCCGGCAGGCGGCCCAGGCAGCCCGGAGCACGCGCCAGCCCGCTTCTGCGCCTTCACCCCGCCATCGCAATACCACCAGGCCCGACAAATCCGTGATGGCCCAGTCGCCGGTCAGATGATCGCTCGAGTCGCTCCGAGATTCGTCTTGGAGGCGGCGAACCCGCTCCACCATCTGCGCACACGCATCGGGCGATGCGGCAATCACCAGGGTTGCAAAGGCAGGCAGCCCGGCAAGCCCCGCCCGTGCAGTGAGGATGGGTGACTGGCCTTCAATCGACGCCTGCTCGACAAACACAAGGCGTCCATCGCGCATGATCTCCATCCGTGATCGGATTTCTCCGGTCATGAAGCGTAGCCCGCTTGCGGGCCTTCCAAGACACACGAGATCGGCCGCAACCAGGGTGCCGCTGCCAGCCAGTTCGATGCGCGT
This sequence comes from Burkholderiaceae bacterium, assembly GCA_023253905.1. The sequence goes on along the minus strand of JALREG010000305.1, from coordinate 3,013 downwards.
GCTCCAGTCGGCGACAGCCCCATCGAAGACAATGGTTTCGAGCGGCAGCCATTCGAGACTTGCACCATCAGCCACCGAAAGTCGGACCGACTGGCGTGCAACCGGCTGCGCCGCTTCGGGATTGGCCCGATACCACTTCGCCGCCCCCGGCGACGTGATCAGCGCGCGGGCGCCCTCGTGGGCAGCCACCGAGATCTCCAGTCGGTCGCCCGAGGCGATCCCACCGGGAGGGTGAACAATCACCTGGTGCCACAGTCCCGGGCCTTCCGGCGTGAACCCCTTTTGCACTCGCAGCGGTCCGCGGTGCGAACGGAGCACAGGAATGGTGGCCTCGCCCCGTCGCGCAAATGCAAGATCGAGGCTCGCGCGCCAGCCCGCCCCACCGGACGGTGGGTCAGGGGAAACCGCGCCGCCTGTCTCGTCGTGCCGCCATTCCGGCGCGTTCATCGATTCGCCTTTCGTCTAGCGTGCGGCCAGGGGCGATCGGCTCAGATCGCCACCAGCTCACGCACGCCGTCGCGTTCCATATCGGCCCCGAGGCCAGAGCGGATCACCTCGCCGCGCGCCATGACCGCGTAGCGATCGGCAAGTGACCGAGCAAAATCGTAATACTGTTCGACCAGCAGGATCGCCATGTCCCCACGGGAAGCAAGCAGGCGAATCACCCGCTCAATGTCCTTGATGATGGAGGGCTGAATGCCTTCAGTAGGTTCGTCGAGAATCAAAAGCCGCGGCCGCATGGCAAGCGCCCGGGCAATGGCCAGCTGCTGTTGCTGCCCGCCCGACAGATCGCCGCCGCGCCGGCGCAGCATGGTTTTCAGCACCGGGAAAAGCTCGAACAGCTCGGCAGGGACCTGTGCGCCGCGTCCTGCCGTGGCCAGACCCATCCGGAGATTTTCCTCGACGGTGAGCCGCGGAAAAATTTCCCGTCCCTGCGGCACATAGCCGATACCAAGCGATGCGCGCCACTCTGGGGTTAAAGCCTGGATCGGCTGGCCGTGGAACTCGATCGTGCCGGCGCGGATCGGAACCACCCCCATGATCGAGCGAAGCAATGTGGTCTTGCCAACCCCGTTACGCCCAAGCAACACCGAGATGCCCGAACCCGGTACTTCAAGCGATACGGCACGCAGGATATGGCTGCCGCCGTAGAACTGATCGACGCGGTCAAGCTTCAGCATGGGGTGGAGAGGGGGTCGGTGCGGCGGTTGGGCATAGCGTTATCGTCATCGTCCCAGATAGACCTCAATCACGCGCGGGTCGGCCTGCACCTCTGCAAGCGTACCCTCGGCGAGGACGCTTCCTTCATGCAGCACCGTGACGCGACGCGCGATCCGCGCAATGAAATCCATGTCGTGTTCGACCACCATAATCGAATGCTGGCCGGCAAGTTCGAGGAGGAGTTCAGCCGTGCGCTCGGTTTCTCCGTCGGTCATGCCTGCCACCGGCTCATCGAGCAGCAACACCACCGGATCCTGCGCGAGCAGCATGCCAATTTCCAGCCATTGCTTCTGACCATGCGACAGCTCCCCCGCCTGGCGTTCTCGTTCGCCAGCAAGCCGGATCTGGGCGAGTAATTGATCGATCCGATCGCGCTGTGCGCCCGACAGCCGCCACCGGAGGGAACCCCACGCGCGCTTATCGGCCTTGAGCGAAAGCTCCAGGTTCTCGAAGACCGACAAGTCTTCGAATACCGTGGGTTTCTGAAACTTCCGGCCGATGCCAGCGCGCGCGATATCGGGTTCGCGAAGCCGCAGCAGATCAATCGACTGCCCGAAAAATGCCCGCCCCGAATCCGGGCGGGTTTTGCCGGTAATCACATCCATCATCGTGGTCTTGCCGGCGCCGTTCGGGCCGATCACGCAACGCAGCTCCCCCGCATCGACCGAAAGAGAGAGCTGGTTGAGCGCACGAAACCCATCGAAAGAGACCGAGATGTCATCCAGATAGAGGGCAACGCCATGGGTGAGGTCAACCGCGTTGGTTCGAAGATGGCCAAAGGTGGCCTGCTGGTCACCGGAGACCAGCACCGGATCGCTCGCGCGTGACCTCATGATCGGATGCCACCCGAGCGCCCGAGCAGCCGCTCAACGAGCCCCACCACCCCGCGCGGCATGAACAGCGTCACCAGCACAAAGAGAAGCCCCAGAAAGTACAGCCAGAACTCTGGGAAGGCCATGGTGAACCAGCTCTTCGCGCCGTTGACCAGAAAGGCACCGGCGATGGGACCAATCAGCGTGCCGCGCCCGCCCACCGCCACCCAGATGGCGATTTCAATCGAGTTAGCGGGCGACATTTCACCCGGGTTGATGATGCCCACCTGCGGCACGTAGAGTGCACCGGCGATGCCGCAGAGTACCGCCGACAGCGTCCACACACCAAGCTTGTACCAGAGCGGATCGTAACCGCAGAACATGACGCGGCTCTCGGCATCGCGGATGGCCATCAGCACCCGCCCGTACTTAGAGCGCACCAGCCAGCGAAACAGCATGAAGCTGCCGATCAGGACCATGCCGGTCAGCGCGAACAACACGGCACGCGTTTCTGCGCTCGCCACTGAGTAGCCCAGGATGCGCTTGAAATCGGTAAAGCCATTGTTGCCACCGAAGCCCGTTTCATTGCGAAAGAAAAGCAGCATCGCCGCATAAGTGAGCGCCTGCGTAATGATCGAGAAATACACGCCCTTAATGCGCGAGCGGAAGGCAAGATAGCCGAACACGAAGGCGAGAACGCCGGGCACCGCGACCGCCAACAGCAGTGCCCAGCCGAAGTGCTCGCTGAAGGTCCAGTGCCAGGGCAGCGATTTCCAGTCGAGAAACACCATGAAGTCGGGCAGGTGGCTTTTGTAATTGCCGTCGGTGCCGATTTGGCGCATGAGGTACATGCCCATCACATAGCCACCGAGTGCAAAAAACAAACCGTGGCCGAGCGACAAAATGCCGCTGTAGCCCCAAATCAAATCCATCGCCAACGCGCAAATGGCGTAGCACATGATCTTGCCCACCAAGGCCAC
>JALREG010000222.1 GCA_023253905.1 Burkholderiaceae bacterium | reverse complement strand
ACTCCGGCCTCTACTGGCAGCTTGACCGGTTGGCTGCCGACGGCAACCGACGCGATGCGCTGCTTCGCTCGCGTTCGCTGTGGGACGCGCAGCTTGGTCCGATTCGCGCGGTCACGTCCGCCGAAGATCTTCATGCCCATGATGTAGACGGACCGAGGGGCGAGCGGCTGAGGGTGCTCGAGCGCTCGATTCGCATCGCGGGGCCGTTGCCTGCAGAGTGGCGACTGCTCGTGGCTGCGGACTCGCGCGATACGCTGGCCGCGCTGCGCGATTTCGATGGCGTGCTGCTGGCCTCGCTAGGGGGGCTGGGTGCGCTGTTGTGCCTGGCGGCACTTGCTCAGGTGGGGCTGGGGCTCGCGCCTCTCAGAGCGTTACATGCGTCGCTACAGCGCCTGCGAACCGGCGCTACGCCGCGCCTGGAAGGACGATTCCCGAGCGAGGTTCAGCCGCTGGTCGATGACCTGAACACGGTGCTTGAGCATAACGCGAGGATGGTGGCGCGTGCGCGAACCCAGGCGGGAGATCTCGCTCACGGTTTGAAGACGCCGCTTGCAGTGATCAGGAACGCGTCAAGTCAGGCGGGCGAGAGCGAATTGGCCGTGCTGGTGTCCGAGCAGGTCGAGCTCGCGCAGCGCCAGATTCAGTGGCATCTGTCTCGGGCACAGGCCGCCGCGCGTGGCCGGGTACCGGGGCAACGCACGCCAGTAAGACCGGTGGTGGACAGACTAATGCGTGTGATGAAGAAAATTCATGCTGACCGGGCGCTCACGATGGTGGTCCAGGCGACGCGAGCCGATGCCGCACTTGCCGGCGAAGAGCAGGATCTGCAGGAAATGCTGGGTAACCTGATCGACAACGCGTGCGCGAGTGCCCGATCAGAAGTACGAATTTCGATTCTTCGTGAAGGTGTGGTGGTTGGCATTCGCGTGGAGGACGACGGACCCGGTATCGATCCTGATCAGCGCGCCTTTGTGCTGCGGCGAGGCGCGAGGCTCGACGAGTCACGGCCAGGGAGCGGGCTAGGGCTACCGATCGTGGTTGATCTTGCGGATATGTACGGCGGGTCGCTGCAGCTGGAAACAGCTGCGAGTGGCGGGTTGGCCGCTGAGCTGACGCTGCCCGCCGATCGATGAGGCTAAACCGTGCCGCCTGCCACCAGCTCGTCGGGCTGGTCCTTGGGCATGGGGGCATCCCGAGCCGGAATGCCCTCGCGTCGACTCCAGCCTGATACAGGGTCGTATTCAATCAGATCGGGTGCAAGTTTTCGGATGCCGGGTACCTTGATCCAGAGCCGCATGAGATGGCGCGGGTGCTCCGCGTCTTCCTCATAGGCCGTGCGTGAATGGAGAACCGTGTAGTTATTGCAGAACTGCATGTCGCCAGGCTCGAGCATCATGGAATACACGAGCGATTCCCGTTGGGATAGCTCTTCCATGTAATCGAGCACCTCGCGTTCCTCTGGGGTGAACGGCTGCCCGAGCTTGCGCTGCGCGGTTTCCATCGACTGACGCACATAGCGGATGCTGAGGTCGGGCTCGGTGTAGCTGAATACCGGCACCGGATCACTGATGCTCTTCTGATAGAAGGTTTCCTCGCCGCGACGGTCGTAACGGAAGCCGCGATAGAGCAGATCGAGATACTCGGGATGCTCGGCAAGCACGCGGTTGTACATTGAGATGCCGCTGATGACCGAGCTCAGACCGCCACTTTTCCCCTTGTTGATGCACAGAAGACCGACGACATCGGAGGGGTCACAGTGAAATGGGAGGCGCGCGGTGGTCTGGTAGCCCCGAACATTCAGAGCATGAAAATCGAGCCCTTTGCTTCTGACCGCTCCAAGTCTGTCGCCGTCTGCGTTTTGGGATACGGGCTTTCCCATGCAGGTGCCCAGCGCCCAGAAGAACATGGCGCATTGCTCGACGGTGTATCGGCGTACCGGAAAACCGCGAATCATGCCGAAGCCGCGTTGACTGATATCGAAGTCGAGAAATTCCTGCAGAAGCGGTTGAAGGCGAGGCAGCCGCAGATCGCCGGCACGCACCGTGTCCAACGTGATGCCGCGCTCTGCAAGCTGTCGGATCGCGGCGTCGATCTCCTCAATGTGGTGGGGCTCGAGCACCCGGATCCAGTCGTTGGAACCGCTAAAAGTCTTTGCGGTCCAACTGCTTTCATTATTCAGCGGGGTGAGGCGGCGCGGTTGACCGGCAGAACGGCCTGACGATGGGGTGAATGGGTGGGACATTGGCGTACTTTCCGAGGATCTGAAGCGAACGGTGAAGGCGTGCGGCGGCGTGAGCGTTTCGGCTAGTTGATCGTTGCCCCAGAGCTTTTGACGATTGGCTCCCACTTCGCGCGTTCAGCTGAAAGAAACCGCGCGAACTCGCTGGGCGAGGAGGCGTAGACCTGCATGCCGAATTCCTTGAGCCGTGCGCTGACCTCAGGTTCACGCAAGGCCCTGACCATCGCCTCATTGAGGCGTTTGATAATTTCTGGGGGCGTGCGGGCGGGCGCCATCACGCCGAGCCAGACCACCACGTCATAGCCCCTGATGCCCGACTCGGTCACGGTGGGCACGTCGGGCAGAGTGGGATCGCGCTGCATGCCGGTGACGGCGAGCGCGCGCAGACGACCCGAGCGAACGAACTGCATGACCGAAGGCACGTCTGGCAGACCCACCTGTACCTCGCCCGCAGCCAGTGCGGTCACAAGCGGACCACTGCCTTTGTACGGAACGTGCGTGAGCCGCAGACCGGCCATGGACGCGAGGAGTTCCATGCCAAGATGCAGCGTGCTGCCGTTGCCGGCTGATCCGTAATTGATCTTGCCCGGCTGGGCGCGGGCTTGCTCCAGGAACTCTTCGAAGTTTCGAGCGGGAAACGACGGGTGAACGACAAGTGCGAACTGTCCGCCTGCCACGAGCGCGACCGGGGTCAGGTCCCTATCGGTGTCGTAGGGCATCTTTGGGTACATCGCAGGACTGATCGCGAGCGTGCCAATCGTGCCCATCAGCAGCGTGTGGCCGTCTGGTGGCGACTGAACCACCAGCGCCGAACCGACGGTTCCGCCCGCGCCGGGCCGGTTCTCAACCACCATGGGTTGACCCAGGATCTTTCCGGCGCGCTCAGCCAGAACGCGGGCCACCAGATCGGTTGCACCACCCGGCGCCAGCGGCGCCACGAGCTTGATGGGCCGGCTTGGAAATTCCTGCGCGCTGGCTGCCGGCGCTCCAAGGAACGCGAGGGTGCCGGTGGCGAGTGCTGCGATGAGGTGACGTCTGGCTGGCGTCATGGTCTTCTCCAATTGAAATGGTGCGCCGGTGGGTGATGGGGGCGGCGGGCGGGTTGTTCTTTAGGACGTGAGGCGGTTGCCACCCACCAGGAGCTCGCGGCTGCGTCGGATGTGGTGGCGAAGGAGCCTCGCCGCACGCCGTGAATCTCGGCTCTCAATCGCTTCGAGCAGCGCCCGATTCTCTTGCAGCACCTCCCGAGGGCGATCGGGAAAGCGCTGAGCGAGCGACAGGCCCACCATGTGAATACGATCGTTTAGCCCTTCGAGCATTGACGTGAGCAGGGCATTACCGCCTGACTGCGCAATGGCGGAGTGAAAGCGTCTTGCAAGGCGGAGGGACTCCGTGGCGCGACCCGCAAGCAGCGCCGCCTCGCTGTCGTCAAGGTGTTCGCGCAGCCGGGCGCTGATGCGGGCCTCGATCCGTGGCATCGCTACCGCAAGCGCCTGCAGTTCGAGCGCCTCGCGGACATCGAACAAGTCAAGCACATCGGCAAGTGATAGCTCGCGTACGGCAAATCCCCAGCCCCCCTCCCGGCGGACCAACCCCTCCTGCTCGAGGCGACCGAGTGCCTCGCGAACCGGGGTACGGCTGATTGCCATCTGCTCGGCGAGATCCTGGGCGCGGAGTCGGTGGCCGACCGCGAAGCGGTGATCGAGGATTCGCGCCTTGATAAAGCGGTAGGCGCGCTCCTGGCTGCTTCCGCGAAGGTTGGACGCCATAGCTCAGTCGGGATCGGATTGAATTCAAATTGAATGCAATTAAGAAATATAGTCCTTCCCTATCGGGCTGGCAATGAGGCTTCGGAAAGCCGGTGGTGAATGGCTCGGGGATCATCTTCGGCGCGGCTCGCGCGGGCCCCCTGACGGATTGACCGGAATTCAAAGCGTGAGCCGATCGGCCCGCCAGACGGTCGAGCAACGGGGCGTCCTGCTTACCGGAACGCCGTGACCTTGTTTTTTCTAGACGACCGGTCTAATGTGAATGGATGATTACCACCTTAAAACCCCGGCGGACAGCACGCGCCCAGCATCGTGGCGACACGCGTCGTGCGCTGATCTGGTGTGGCACCGAGATCCTCACCGAGCGTGGATTCGGGGCTACCGGCATTGAGGAGGTGCTGAGCCGGGTGGGCGTGCCCAAGGGCTCGTTCTATCACTACTTTCCCAGTAAGCAGGCCTTCGGTGAGGCGGTGATCCAGAACTATGTTGAGTACTACGCGCGAAAGATGAATCGCATTTTCGACAACACCGCGCGTTCGCCGCTCGAACAGCTCGCCGAGTTTGTGAATGACGCCAGGCGCGGCATGACCCGTTATGGCTTTCGCCGTGGCTGCCTGGTGGGCAACCTGGGCCAGGAAATGGCAAGTCTCAACGAGCCCTATCGGGAGCAGCTGGAAGCGGTACTGAAGTCGTGGGAGGCGCGGGTGACAGATTGCCTTGAGCACGCCATCTCGGTGGGACAGCTTCACCAGGACAGCGATGCGGCGTCGCTCTCACGGTTCTTCTGGATTGGCTGGGAGGGGGCTGTCCTGAGGGCCAAGCTCATGAGAAGCGACGAGCCGCTTGCCCATTTCGCCGATGTCTTTTTCGATCGTGTGCTCCGCCGTGTCTGAGGCATTTGTTCAGGCCCAATCCGCGCGGTCTGTCCTGTCAGATCTTTCGGCTGCCGACTCTGGCCGGCCAGCCCTGCTTTCGCTCTCTGGCGTACATCGGAATTTTGGTGGCGTCCAGGCGGTGTCTGATCTCAGCTTCGATATCCGGGCGGGGGAAATCGTCGGACTCATCGGCCCGAACGGATCGGGTAAATCCACCACGGTGAATCTGATCTCAGGAACCCTTCCGGTATCGGGCGGGCGTATCCTGCTGGCAGACCGCGATATCACTGGCTTACCCGTGCATTACCGCGTCGGATCCGGCATCGCCCGGACCTTCCAGACCACCACCCTGTTCGCTGAATTCACCGTGCTGGAGCAGGTACATGCCGCGTGTCATGCGCGCTATCAGAGCGGAGCGGGCGCTGCGGTCATGCAAAGCCGGGTCGCTCGCGAGGAGTCGGCAGCGCAGCGCACCCGGGCAGCCGACATTCTCGCCTTGACCGGGCTCGCCGATTGCGCGGGCCAGACCTGCGCGTCGTTGTCTTCGGCAGAGCAGCGTCTGCTGATGATTGCGACCGCGCTCGCGACCGGCCCCCAGCTCATTCTGCTCGACGAGCCTGCGGCGGGCATGGTGGCCGTTGAGCGACGCGCGCTCGCGGATCTGATTCGCCGCATCCGCGATCGTGGCATCACGGTCATGCTGATCGAACACCACATGGGCCTCATCATGGAGGTCTGTGACCGGATCGTGGTGCTCAACTTCGGCCGCAAAATCGCTGAAGGCGCGCCCAGTGCCATCCAGAGCGATCCAGTGGTGATCGATGCCTACCTGGGAACGGGAGGGCATTGATGCTCGACGTCCGTGATCTGCGCGCAGGCTACGGCAAGCTCGACGTGCTGCGCGGCATCAGCCTCAGCGTGGGCAGCGGTGAATGCGTCGCGCTGATCGGCGCTAACGGCGCAGGCAAGAGCACCACACTGCGCACCATTTGTGGCCTGCTTGCCACCCGGGCGGGCAGCATCCGCTTTGACGGCGAGCGAATCGACGGGCTCACCGGTCACCAGATCGTTCGCCGCGGCATCACCATGTGTCCTGAGGGGCGCCAGGTGTTTCCCGAGATGTCGGTCCGAGAGAACCTGGAAATGGGGGCGCACGCGCGCCGCGATGCCGAGCAGAAGCAGGACCTGGAACGGATGCTTGCGCTTTTTCCGCGCCTGGGCGAGCGGATCGCGCAACGCGCCGGCACGCTGTCCGGCGGCGAGCAGGAGATGCTGGCAATTGCGCGTGCGCTGATGGCGCGCCCGCGGCTCTGCATCTTCGATGAGCCCTCACTGGGGCTCGCCCCGCGGGTGGTCGAGGAAGTGGAGCGAACGCTTGCTCGAATTCGGGCCGAGGGCATGACCATTCTTCTGGTCGAACAGAACGCGGCCATGGCGCTCAGGCTCGCCGACCGCGCGTATGTGCTCGAAGCAGGTGAGGTGGTGCTGGAGGGCACTGGCAGCGAACTGCAATCGAACCCGGCAGTCAGCCGGGCCTATCTGGGACATTGACATTTCAAGGGAGACACAACCATGACCAAACGGACTCTATTTCGACTGCGGCTTGCCGCGCTGGGCCTCGCGGCCGGGCTTTCGAGCGTTGCCGCGACTGCGGCCGAGAAGCAGCTCCTGATCGGCGTGAGTGACTCGCTCACCGGACCTGGCGCGGTCTACGGCCTGCCGCAGGCCAACTCGGTGCAGATGGCGGCCGATGCGATCAATGCCGCAGGCGGCATTAAGGCGGGCAGCGACGTCTACAAGCTCAAGGTGATTGCCTACGACGACAAGGCCAATCCCACCGAGGGCACCAACAGCGTGCGAAAGCTCATCGACCGGGACGGCGTGAAATATGTGCTGGGCTTTTGCTGCTCAGGTCCTACCAGTGCGGTGGCCTCATTCATCGGCAAGGAAAATGTGGCCATGCTGGTGGGCAATGCGGCGGAACGCGCCATTACCGCGCGCGGCGCACCCAACCTGTTCCGCACCCGCCCACCAGCCGATTTCACCGGCGCCTCAGCAGGCACCTTTGTGGGTAAGCACGGCGTGAAGACCATCGCGGTGATCGGTTCGCTCGACGTGTCGTTTTACACGCAGTACATGGAAGCCTTCGAGAAAGAGTTCGCCAAGGCGGGCGGTCGGATCGTGGCGCGCGAGACCTTCGGTTTGAAAGATCGCGACATGACCCCGCAGCTCACCAAGATCAAGGCGCTCAACCCCGACGCGCTCCTGGTGCTGGGCTACGTCGAGCCTTCAGCGTTTGTGTATCGCCAGGCGCTCGAACTCGGCATGAAAATTCCACGTTACGGCTTTACCAGTGGCAGCGAAGAGCAGTTCCTGCGGGTGCTGTCGAGTGAGCAGATGGAAGGTGTGTGGGATCTTCGGCCCGTTGAGCTCACCGTTGAGGCGCTGAACGACAACGCCAAGAAATACGTCACCGACTACACCAAGCGCTTCGGCAGTGCACCATCGCCCAGCTCGCCCTATGCCTACGACCAGCTCTATGTGCTCAAGCAGGCGATCGAGCGCGCAGGCTCGGCTGAAGACCCCAAGAAAGTGATCGAGCAGATTCGTTCGGCGCCGGTGCCACCCGAGGCAGTGATGAAATACCTGCCGGTGAAGGGCGCCATGTTCGATGAAAACGGTCAGGCCTACACCTCCAATGGTGCGTTCCAGTGGCAGAAAGGAAAGTGGGTGTATGTCTCGGACCTGCCGTCTGATCCGGTGGCCTATTCCGCGTTCCTGCGCGGCCTGCGGCGCTGAGCGGGATGGGGGCGCGCCCATGGGGCGCGCGCCCTCGCCGATCCTGAGGCAGACGGTGGCATGACTGAAATCCTGCAGCAGAGTCTGAATGGGCTTGCGATCGGCGCGGTGTACACGCTGATTGCACTGGGCCTTACCGTGGTGTTCGGCATTCTGGGCATTGCGCATTTCGCGCACGGGTCGGTCGCCATGTCGGGCGGCTACCTCACGTTCCTGTTCATCGAACGTTTCAGCCTCGGATTTTTTCCGTCGATGATCGTGGCGATGGCAGCGGGCGCCGTGCTGGGGCTGCTGATCGAGCGGCTGGCCTATCGCCCGGTACGTGATGCCCCGCACATCAACGCGTTCATCATCGCGCTGGGCCTCACGATGATGTTCGAGGGCGGTAACCTGCTGGCGTTTGGCGCTGATCAGGTGATCATTCCCACACCCTATCGGGGCGTGCTGGATGTGGGCGGCGTGGCGGTGGCCGAGTTACGGCTTGCGGTCATCCTGACCTCACTCACGCTGATTGTGGTGGTGGCCTGGCTCATCCGGCACACCAAAACCGGCAAGTCGATTCGCGCGGTGGCGCAGAACCGACCTGCCGCCATTTTGATGGGCGTCAATGTCAACCAGGTCTCGGCGATCGTGTTTGCGGTGTCGTCGGCGGTCGGGGCCGCAGCCGGCGCACTGGTGGGTGCGCTGCTTGCCATTGCGCCAGGCGTTGGCGAATCGCTGGTGGTCAAAGGCTTCGCTGTCCTGATCCTCGGGGGACTGGGCTCGATTTCGGGCGCGATTGTGGGTGGCGTGGTGCTGGGGGTCAGCGAGTCGATGGCGGCCGGCTTTGTGTCATCGGCCTACAAAGATGTGATTGCGTTTCTGGTGATGATCGTGGTGCTGCTGGTGCGGCCCGAAGGACTGATGGGCCGCAAATGAATCCGGTTGCGCGTTCCATGCTTGCGATTGCGCTGATCACCTTCGCTGCGGCCTGGGTGCCAGCGATCGTGACCGTGCCTTATTTTCTGCAGCTTCTGATTCTGGGCCTGATCTGGGTGGTGGTCTCGCAGGGGCAGAACCTCATTCAGGGATTCACTGGCTATGTCTCGATCGCGCAGGCGGGATTCATGGGCCTGGGCGCTTACGCCTCCACGCTCCTCAGCGTGGAGGCAAACTGGCCGGTCTGGGGCACGATACTGGTGGCCCCCGCCATCACCGCGGTGTTTGCGCTGGCAGCGGGCTACCCTAGCCTGCGGGTGAAGGGTCATTATTTCGCGATCGTGACGCTGGCCTACAACATGGTCATCTTCATCGTCCTCATGACCTGGAAGAGCTTCACGGGGGGCGAGGCAGGAATCTTCAATGTGCCGCGCCCCGCCTCCGTTGTGGTCGGTGAGCTGCAGTGGGACCTCTCTACCCGCGGCGGCTATTACCTGCTGGTGCTGGCGGCGGCGGCGTTCGCCAGTCTGATGTGCGCGCTGATTCTCCATTCCCGGGTGGGCCGCGTGCTGCTCGCCATTCGCGAAAACGAGGTCCTGATTGAAGCGGTGGGCGTGGCCACCTGGAAATATAAGCTGTTCGCTTTCGTCACCAGCGCTAGCCTGGCTGGGCTGGCGGGCGCGCTCTACGCCCATTTCATTGGCTTCCTGAACCCCGATCCCTTCAGTGTTGAACACTCGCTCAATGCCATTCTGGCAGTCATTCTGGGGGGCAGCGGCACGCTAACAGGGCCGGTGGTGGGTGCCTTTGCGGTGGTGTTTTTGCCAGAGTATCTACGCGTCGCTGAAACCTATCGGCTGGTCACCTACGGCCTGCTGCTGGTGATCGCCACGATCTTCATGCCGAGAGGGCTGGTGCCCCTTGTGGTGTCGGGCTGGCGCGCGGCGCGCGAGCGCATCGCCCGTTCGAGGGCATCGTCATGACCAGGCACCTGCCTGCGCCCGACCTGCCGGCAGTGCGTGCACGTGTCGAAGGATTTTTATCCGAGTGGTCGGGCCCCTGGCTCGATCACGTGCGTTCGCTTTCCTGTGAAACGCTCGCGCCCGCCGCGCTCAGTGATGCACTGCTTTCGGCAGCCGCCTCGGCGGGCCTGCTTGGTCTGGAAGTTTCGCCCCGGCAGGGTGGGCTGGGGCTCTCGTTTCAATCCAAGTGCGTGGTCGCCGAGCTGCTGGGCGCAGCTGACTTCTCGCTTGCCATGACGCTGATCAATTCGCACAACATCGCGGCGATGCTCGCCCGACGCGGCTCCTCGGAACTGTGCGCGCAGTGGCTTGATCCACTCCTGCGCGGTGAGCGGGTGGGTTGCACAGCGCTCACTGAACCAAGCGCGGGCTCCGATGCCACAGCCCTTCAAACCCGCGCACACCGCGTGTCAGGCGGCTGGCGGCTGGAGGGCGAAAAGGCCTGGATCATCAACGCCGATCGCGCGGACTGCATCCACGTCTATGCCCAAACCGAGCCGGGATCGGGCGCACGGGGAATCGCTTCGTTTCTTGTTGATGCACATCGCGCCGGGTTCGAGCGCCTGCCGCCTGCGCCGGCCGCCTCGGCGCGGGCGCTGGGGACCGGCGGG
>JALREG010000161.1 GCA_023253905.1 Burkholderiaceae bacterium | reverse complement strand
CGGGCAGCCCCTCGGTGTAGCCGCCGATCATCGAGTTGGAGGTCATCAGCACCTCGCCATCGAGTATCACGCCCGACTTGGCGGTGGTGCCACCCATGTCAAAGGCGATGGCGCGATCGATGCCCACGGCTGCACAGAGCATGCGCGTACCGATCACGCCCGCCGCCGGACCGGACTCGAGCATCCGGATGCACTCCTGCTGCGCCTGCGAGACGTCATACAAGCCGCCGGTGGACTGCACCACCAGGAAGGTGCCAGGGAAACGCTCGGCCGCCAGGTGAGTCTCGATACCCTTCAGATATTGGCTGACACGCGGACCGATGTAGGCATTGGCTGCCACGGTTGAGGTGCGCTCGAACTCACGGTACTCCTGGGACAGCTCGTGCGAAGCGCTCACATAGCGGCCCGGCAGGCGGGCCTCGAAGAAGCGCCTGGCGGCGAGCTCATGCGCGGGATTGCGATAGCTGTGCAGAAAGAGAATCGCCACCGCCTCGATCGATTCGGCCTCGAGCGTCTTGGCGATTCGCTCAAGCTGCTCCTCAGACAGCGGTGCGAGCACCTCGCCCGCCGCATTGATCCGCTCATCGACCTCGAACCGCAGCGCCCGTTCAACCAGCGGCACATGCTTTCTGAAGAAGAGGTTGTAGGCCTCGGGACGGTTCACGCGGCCAATTTCGTAGATGTCACGAAAGCCGCGCGTGGTGACGAGCGCTGTTCGCGCACCGCTTCGCTCGAGCAGCGTGTTGATCGCGATCGTCGCGCCATGCAGGAACAGGTTCGCCTGATCAAAGCGCGCGCCCGCCCTGGTCAGACCCGTGCCGATACCCTCAATGATGTGAGAAGGGGTCGTCAGCGCTTTGCCAAGCAGCAAGCGACGTCCCGATTCATCAAACACAGCAACATCGGTGAAGGTGCCACCCACATCGGCGGCAATCCGTAGCGCCCGCGCGGCGCCGGTGCGATCTGTCATGAGCGTAGTCCGGGAGAGAAGGTCAATATGGGAGCGAACGAGGGCAGGCGCAAATCAGCGCAGATTGTCCCGACCAGCGCAGACCAACCCGACCAGCACGAAGAAGTGTAGCGCAGCCCCTTTGCGCGGCCAGGCCCACAGTTTCACCGCGCGCAGCCCCCCTCAGTCACGCCACTCGAGCGGCGTGATGCTGCTGAAATGATCGGTCCAGAGCCCCACGCCAGGAATGTCATCGTTGCGCGAGCCGATCACCCGGCCCTGAGCATCGAGCAGCGGACGATGCACCGACGGATAAGCGCTCAGATACCGGGCATCATGCGTGAGGATCATGTAGTGGTTCTCGCGAATGAACCGGTCCGGGTCCTTGTCCTGGAAACGACTTCGTACTCGCATGCCAAGCGCTTCGGCCTGACGCATCACGACCGGGTACAGGTTCAGATACGCGTTGGTGATATGCACCACCAGAAATCCGTCGGGCTTCAGATGCCGGGCATAGACCGCGAACGCCTCGCGGGTGAGCAGATGCACGGGCACCGAGCCGCCGCTAAAGGCATCGAGCACGATCATGTCGTAGCGCCGCTCGGGGGGGAGCTGTTCCATCTTGAGCCGCGCATCGCCGGTGATCACCCGTAACTCGGCCGCCGGCGCCTGCGGAAGATAGGTGAACCAGGTGCGCGCCACCCGCTCAACATCGGGATTGATCTCGAAGAAATCATAGCGGTCGGTCGGCCGCGCGTAGCTCGCCAGTGCGCCCGCCCCCAGCCCGATGATCGCCACATCGGCCGCGGGGCTTCGCGCCATCAGGTATCGATAGGTTTCGCCCACACCACTTTCGGGCCCGTAGTAACTCAACGGCGCGCGCAGCCGTTCAGGCGCGAGAAATTGCACGCCGTGGGTGATCTGACCGCTATAAAAAACGCGATGATCGCGTGCAGAATCGGCGGGAAAGCGGCGCTCGCGAACCACCACCACGCCGTAAAAATTACGCGTCTGATCGAGCGTGGTCTCGACCGCGCCATCCATGTGGGACACACGGCCCCGAAGCGGGTTATCCCACCAGAACGCAAGCGCGGTGCAAAGAACGAGCACCGCCCAGGTGAGCGCCGGCCGACGAGACGGGGGGGCCTCAACTGCGGAGCCACCCACAGCACCGCCCGCCGAACTACGCGTCGCCGCGGCCGACCGCGCCCGGATCTCGCGGTCAATCACAAGAACACAGAGTGCAGCAGCAGCCCCGAGCCCAATCGACCACTCATAGAAATCATTGAACAGATGGGTTGCGACAAGCGCCACAAAGAGACCGCCACACGCCCCCCCAAACGACATCCACAGGTAGTAACCCGTTAGCTGCGCAGTGTCCGCCGGCCGTCTCCGGTAGAGCTCGCCGTGGCACACGAAACAGACGAGAAACAGCATCACCCCATGGATCCAGCGCAGCTCCGACAGGCCGTACCCCCAGTAGCCGCCAAACAGTTCCGGGATCGCATGACGCCCCGCGATGAACAGCACCGACACAAGCGCCGCAGCCGCCACCCAGCCCGCGCGATACCAGCGCGGATGATCAAAGCTCACGATGAACGACAGCAGGTAGAGCGACAGCGTGAGAATCCACAGCCGCGGCTCAGGCGCAATGTCATGACTCGCATGATCCGTCGTTGCAATGAAGAGCATCGAGGCGAGCGCGGGCAGGAGCACCCAGCCAGCCCGCTCGCCCCAGCCCGCTCGCCTTGCCGGCTCGCGCCCGGCCAGGCTCGATAGCGGCGCGGCACTGACCCCAACCACGCCGGCCGCGGCTGGCATCGCTTTCACCTGCATCACCGCGATCAGCGCGCAGGCCGCGGCAAACAGCCAGAACCCCCAGGTCCAGCCCGCGCCGATCGTGGGCAGATCAAACCAGGGCTCGAAGAGATACGGAAACGACAAGAGCGCAAGCAGCGACCCCACATTTGACAGTGCATACAACCGGTACACCGAGCCGCCCACGCCGCCGCGCGCAAACCAGTGCTGAAGGAGTGGCCCGGTGCTCGCCAGACAGAAGTAGGGCAGGCCCACGGTCGCCGTGAGGATCCACACGATGCGGCCCACTGGTGCCTCGTCGCCGCTCGGCCGTAACGCCGCATCGGGTACCACCCAGCGGGCAAACACCGCGGCCACCGCCAGGAGCACCAGGTGAATGATCGCCTGACGCCTGGGCGAGGAAATGGTCCCGAGCGCATGCGCATACAGATACCCGCCAAACAGCACGCACTGGAAGAACAGCATCGCCGCCGTCCACACCGCAGGCCCGCCGCCAAACCACGGCAGGATCGCCTTGCTCACCATCGGCTGCACCTGAAAGAGCAGAAACGCGCTAACAAAAATAGTGAGGCCAAACAGCATCACGATCGACAGGCGGGAAAGGGGTCGGGCATCCGGTTTCATGAGCGGCCTTCGTTCAAATCGGCGAGCACTCTACGCGAGCAACCCGACCCTGTCACAGTCCGGTTCCAGGCACGCCGGACTCGCGCGCCGGCCTGGCCGGTGTCATGATGACGTCATCTGCCGATTTCAATCTGATCGGGCCGTCGCCGGTCTTCATCACTGTTCATCCTCGCGCCCGCGGCCCGTCTTTCAGTCTTCACTGCTTGACCGATCATGTCGCTTCCGACCGCTCTCACCTGGCTTCGTCTCTGGCGCGCGAGGACACCGCTCTTGTCGACCGTCATGGCCCTGGTGGTGGGGTTCGCCCTCACAAATTCCGCTCAGGCGGGCGACCGGCTCGATGCTGACGACGTTATCGCAGGCGTGTTCACTCGCGACCTCGCGCGCGCGCTTCCTGCAGGCCTCGCGCTCCAGATCGGCTCAACCCTCGACGCGCTCACCAACTCCCGGGGCGGGCGCGCACGCGGCACGGCCAACAGTCTGCTGACCGAACTTCGTGCGGGGTTCGATCTCGAGCGCCTGGCCGCGCTCCCTGGGCTCTCAGCCGAAGTGCATCTGATCAACCATGCGCTCGACCGGATCAACGCTGACCACGTGGGCTCGCTCACGGGCGTCACCAACATTGAAGCCGTGCACAGCAGCACCAAGCTTTACAGACTATGGGCCGAGCGCACCTGGCAGGAGGCAGGGCTTGCTCTGCGCGTCGGGCTGTTTCCCCTCGAGGATGAGTTCTTCACCCTCGAATCGGCAGCCAGCTTCGTTCACCCTACCAACGGTCCGCAGGGGGACTACGCCACCACGCTGGGTGCCGCAATCTACAACCACGCTGGATTCGGCGCCCGACTGCGCACCGAATCCCCGGACCGCAGCCGCTACCTGATGGCAGCGATTCTTGACCGACCGCTCGAAGACACCAATTTCGTGCGAACCAACGGGTTCGCCTTCCCTCGCGCACCGGGCCTGCATCTGATGCTCGAAGCCGGCCTCACGCCGCTTGAGGCAACCGACCTGCGTGAGGCTCGCGAGCGCTATGAGAAGACCGCTGCAGGTCTTTGGGCCTATTCGAGACGCGACGAGCACCTGAGCGCGCGCGATGCGCGCGGCGATCCTGAACGCGCGAGAAGCTATGGCTGGTATGTGCTCCGTGAATCCACCGTCATCGCCCGCCCGGACGGATCGGGGCTCCTTACGGGGTTCGCCAGATTGTCAGGCTCGGACGCCCGCGCATCACCCATTGCGACCTCGCTCAACACCGGCTTCAGGATGTCGGGCTGGGTTCCAGGGCGGCCTTCCGATACCAGCGCACTGATGGTGGCGCTGCACCGGATCGGGGAGCCCTGGCAACAGTCACTCGCCTCGCAGGGCAAGCGACCATCAAACGCGGAGCACGTTCTGGAGCTCAACCATAGGGTGGCGCTCACGCCGGCCCTCTCGGTCATGCCGCTTGCCCAGTGGATCAGCCGTCCCGGCGGGCAGCGCGACGCGGGCACCTCGCGGGTGATTGGCGCACGCGTCGGTATCATCTACTGACTCTTCATACCGGGAGCAGGCACATGTCCGGCTGTCCCTTCGGCCACGGCGCCGATCACGCGCCCGAGGACAATGCCTCGGGCCTAACCTCTCCGTTTCCCGCAGACAAGGGCGCGGAGATGATCGACCCCCTGCCGGGCGGTCCGCCCAGCATGACATATACCGATTATCTGAAGCTCGATGCGGTGCTCACTGCGCAGTCGCCGCTCTCGCCCGATCACAATGAGATGCTGTTCATCATCCAGCACCAGACGAGCGAACTCTGGATGAAGCTGATGCTGCACGAACTCACCGCGGCGATCGACAACATCCGGCGCGACCGCCTGCCCCCCGCCTTCAAGATGCTGGCCCGGGTCTCAAAAATCATGGAGCAGATGGTGCACGCCTGGGACGTGCTCGCCACCATGACGCCGCCCGAATACTCGGCGGTGCGCCCGCACCTCGCACAATCGAGTGGATTCCAGAGCTGGCAGTACCGCTGTATCGAATTTGCGATGGGCAACAAGAACGCCGGCATGGTGCGCGTGCATGAACATCGCCCTGATCTGCACGCGATCGTCGCCCAGGCGCACCGCGCTCCCTCGCTTTATGACGAAAGCCTGCGGCTGCTCGCGCGACGCGGCATCGCGGTCCCGCACGCCGCCTGTGAGCGGAACTGGCTCGAACCTTATCGCGCCGACCCCGAGGTGGAGGCCGCGTGGCTCGTGATCTACCGCGATCCCGAAGCCCATTGGGATCTCTACCAGCTTGGCGAAGAGCTCGCCGACCTCGAGGATGCGTTTCGCCTGTGGCGCTTCCGGCATCTCACCACAGTGGAGCGGGTGATTGGCTTTAAGCGCGGCACCGGTGGCACCGCGGGCGTGGGCTATCTGCGCCGAATGCTCGACACCGTGCTGTTTCCCGAGATCTGGTCGCTGCGCACGCGGCTCTGAGCAAGCGGTTCGTGTGCGCGCGCAGGGAACGGGCCGGCGGCGCTCAGGTGCCGATCACGCCACCATCGCGCCTGCGAATCACCACGGTAGCCGAGCGTGGCCGACCCTCGGCCGCGAAGTCTGGCCAACTTGAAAACCGTCTCGGTCGCGACGGGTCGCTTCGTTCCCCCGGCGACTCGCCCGGGTGCTGAATATTTACAAACAGGGTGCGGCCATCGGGCGTAAACGCCGCGCCCGTGACTTCGCAATTGACCGGCCCGGTGAGAAAGCGCAGAAACCGGCCGCTCTGCGCATCGAAGGCCAGCATCTGATTGGATCCGATTCGCGCAAATTCACCCTTGTGCATCTCGGTGGCCGAGGCGTCTGTCTGCACCCAGAGAATGCCCATCGGCCCAAAGGCGATCCCATCGGGGCATGCAAACAGATCACCCGAGATATTGCCGCGCGCGGCCGCTCGCTCGTTAGCCGGATCGCCGGCAAGTACCAGGTGCTCCCACTCGAACTGCTCGCCGTCGAAATCATGGCGCTCGCGCCAGCGGATGATCTGGCCCATCACGTTACGCTCGCGCGGGTTGGCAGCGTCCACCCCAGGCTGGCCCGCCGCCCCTCGCGCGCTGTTGTTGGTGAGCGTGCAGCAGACCCAGCGATCAATCGGATCGATCGCCACCCATTCGGGTCTATCCATGCGGGTGGCTCCCACCGCGTCCGAAGCCTGCCGCGCCTTGATCAGCACCTCGGACTGGTCCGCAAAACCATTCGCAGCGGTGAGCGGACCCTCACCATGCACGAGCGGTATCCAGCGTCCGGTACCGTTGGCGTCGAAGCGCGCGACGTAAAGCGTGCCGTGATCAAGCAGATCATGATTGGCACGCGCCGCCGACACCCCTGGCGAGGCCTTGCGGATCACATCCCGACTCACGAACCGGTAGAGATATTCAAAGCGCGCGTCCTCGCCCGAATACACCACCGCACGGCCTTCCCGCGTGACTGCAACCCAGGCGCCCTCGTGCGCTGCCCGACCGAGCGCCGTGCGCTTGACCGGCGTTGACGTGGGGTCCAGCGGATCGAGCTCCACTACCCAGCCAAAGCGATTAGGCTCATTCGGATGCTTCTCGGCGTTGAAGCGCTCATCGAACTCCGCCCACCGATAACCGCTCTTCTCGCGCAAGCCCCAGCGCCGCTGATGCGCCGAGGGCGAGCGCCCGGCATCGAAATACACCGCGAAGTTCTCCTCGCCCGACAGATAAGTGCCCCACGGGGTCATGCCGGCTGCGCAGTTGTTGAGCGTACCGAGCACCTGCACGCCCGACGGATCAGCGGCGGTGCGCATCATGGGGTGGCCGGCTGCCGGCCCGCCGAATGCAAAGGGGGTCGCCATGGTGACGCGCCGCGCATATGGCGAGGGTCTCACCACCCGCCAGCTGCCATCGGCGAGGCGCTCGACTTCAATCACCGACAGCCCGTGCGCGGCCTGACTCTTTTTCACTTTCTCGGCCGACCAGTTCGACATCCCGTCGGTGTGCAGCAGCCCATCGTCGGTGTACTCATGATTCATCGCGAGCACCCCGCGGTCGCTGCGACCGTTCAAGGGGAAAAAATGCAGCCCATCGTGATGCATGCCGAGCTGTACCGCCTGGTCGCTCGCCGAATTGGAAGCGTCGGCGCGAAAGGCCGGCATCTGCCCGGCGATGCCGACGGGCTCTCCCCAGGGCGCCATCACCTGGGCCACATAGCCTTCGGGTACCACCAGTCGGTCGCTCATCCCCGGTGCGATCGGTGCAAACCCCGGCCGACCTCGCACCGTGGCGGGACGCTCGCCCGCCGGAACGCTCACGCACCCGCCAGTAAGCTGCGCAAACAAGAGCGCTGCCCCGCCCACCCCCAGCACGCGCCGTCGCGCCGGAACGGAGACCTGGTGAAAATCGGGATTGCCCGACCGGTTGCTGTCTTCCATCTCGGTGAAATCCTTGGCCATGTCGGGCTCTCCTCTGCTTTCGGGGTCGCTCTCCCCTGGTGGGGGCGCGGCGGGATGGCGCACCGCCCTCGCTCGCCTACGCGTTGATCGGTTCAATCATCAGCTCGCCGCTTCGGCCTGGCACCTCGCCGAATGCGAGCGCCTTCACCGGCAGGCGCTCCCTGTCGAGGGTTCGGGCAAGCACCGCCACTGGCACCAGCATATGGCCCTGGGCAAGCCAGCCGTCGATCAGCCGCTCAAAGGCTGGCGCGAGCAGCGCCCCTTCGAGCTCCGCGTGCAGCGTGAAGACCTGGTCGGACTCGCCCATGGTCTGCGCAAGCAGCGGCTGATAGACGTTTTCCTCGTCGACGCCATCGATTCCGATCAGCTCATCGAAGGTGGGAAGCGTCGTGGGTATCTGTACATGCGCACAAGCCCGACCGTTGATCGCCAACCGATAGGGCGCATGCCCGCGACCATCCGAGGCATAGGTCATGCCCCATTCATCGATCTGGGTGAGCGCATGCGCATTGATCTGCCAGCCGGCCGCGCCATGGGTGGCGGGCGGCGTACCAAACACCTCGCAGAACCGGTGGTAGCCGCGGGTCATCTGTGCCCGCGTCCATGCCGCATCCTGCGACCGAACATTGTCCTGCCAGTACACGTGATCCCAGGCATGAAGCCCACATTCATGGCCTTCGGCCAGGCATTGCTGCATCGGCGCCACGCCTTGCCGCCCGATATCTGGACCCGGCATCAGGACGCCATACGCAAGTGTACGGAGCCCATAGTGACGGACCACCGAGGTGCGCGAGACCTTGGAGAGAAAGCCACGCCGAAACACGCGCCGGAGCGCCCAACCGGTGTGATCGGGGCCGACGCTAAAGAGAAAGGTGGCCTGAACGCCGCGCCTCGCGAACATGGCAAGCAGCCGCGGCACGCCCTCCAGCGTCCCACGCAACGTGTCGACATCCACCTTGAGTGCAATCCGAGCCATGACCGCAAGCCCCGCGCGAGCGCCTCAGCCCGCCTGGTCGAGCAGTGCCCGCGCCTCGACCACCTTGCTCCGGTAGTACTCGAAGATGCGGCGAAGCGAATCCTCCATCGCCACCTTGGGCGCCCAGCCGAGTGCTGCCATGGTGTCATCGATTCGCGGCCGACGGGTCTGCACATCCTGATAACCCGCACCGTAAAAGCTTCCCGAGGAGGTATCCACCAGCGTGGTGCGCCGGGCCCATTCGGCGTATTCGGGATAGTCGGCTGCGATCTTCAACATCATCTCAGCAAGCTCGCGCACCGAATAGTCATTGTCGGGATTGCCCACGTTGAAGATGCGGCCGCTGGCAGCGCCTGCCTCGTTGGCGATGATCCGCATGAGCGCATCCACCCCGTCTGACACATCGGCAAACGCGCGCCGTTGCGCGCCGCCGTCGACCAGCTGAATCGGCTCGCCGCGCACGATCTGCCCCAGAAACTGCGTGACCACGCGCGAGCTCCCCTCCTTGCTCTCAAAGAGCGAATCCAGCCCCGGACCGATCCAGTTGAAGGGCCGAAAAAGCGTGTAGGTGAGGCCCTGCTCCTGGCCGTAGGCATGAATGACCCGATCCATCAGCTGCTTGCTGCAGGCATAAATCCAGCGTGGCTTGTTGATCGGGCCATAGACCAGGTTCGAGCGCTCGGCGTCGAACTCGCTGTCGGTGCTCATGCCATACACCTCGGAGGTGGAGGGGAACACCAGGTGCTTCCGGTATTTGACCGCGGCGCGAACAATCGGAAGATTAGCCTCGAAATCGAGTTCGAACACGCGCAGCGGCTCACGAACATAGGTAGCCGGCGTAGCAATCGCCACCAGCGGCAGGATCACATCACACTTGCGAACGTGATATTCAATCCACTCCCGGTTGATCGTGATGTCACCCTCAAAAAAATGCATGCGGGGATGGCTCACCAGATCACCCAGACGGTGGTCCGACATGTCCATGCCATACACATGCCAGTCGGTGCCGGACAGAATGCGCTCGGTCAGGTGATGGCCGATGAAGCCGTTGACGCCAAGGATCAGAACTTTTTTCATGGGAGAGGTCCGGAAAGGTTGAGCCAGGCAGCAAGCGTGGCAGCGTCCACGCTGCGCCCGCCCTCGAACAACGCGCGAATATCGATCAGGCCGCCGTCGCCGCACACGCCCACCATGCAACCCTCGTCGACCGCAAGGCCTGGTGCGGCCGCAGGCCGGGATAGCGGCGCCGTGCGACGCCGTGCTTCGGCCACGATCAGGCGGCGGCCCGCACACTCGGTGAACGCACCCGGATAGGGCGGGGCCACCGCACGAATCAGGTTGTAGACATCGGCCGCGGACTGTGTCCAGTCGATACGGCCGTCTTCGGGCTTGCGACCACCGAAATAGCTGCCCTGAGACAGATCATTGGGTTGCTCGGGTGCGCATCCGGCGGCAATCGCGGGCAGACTTCGCCACAGCACCCATTCGGCTGCCACGCAGACCTTGTCAAACACCTGACGCGCCGTGTCATCGGGCAGAATCGGTACCGCACACTGATCGACGATGGTGCCCGCATCGGGCTTGGCCACCATGCGGTGGAGGGTCGCACCGGTTTCGGTCGCCCCTTTGAGCACCGCCCAGTTGGTGGGCGCACGGCCGCGAAACTGAGGCAAGAGCGACCCGTGCATGTTGAAGGCACCCAGCCGCGCAGACTCGAGCATCGAAGTCGGCAGCATCGAGCGGAAATAAAAGGAAAAGATCACCTCGGGTGCGACAGCCGCCACCTGCGCGGTAAGCGCCTGCGCATCCAGATCTTCGGCATACACTACCGGCAGCCCCAGCTCGACCGCCGTATCGGCCACGCGCGAAAACCAGAGCGTCTCGCCCGGGTGATCGCGATGGGTCACCACCAGCGCCACGTCGGCACCGCCCGCATGCAGCACGCGCAGACACCGGTCACCAACATTCGAATAAGCAAATACGACCGCTCTCACCCGCGCGCCCCTTGCTCGGGCCTTGCCGCGGCGACCTCGGCGCGTGGCGCCTCAAGCACCGCGCTCACGCGATAACGCGGCCGCCTTCTCACCTCCTGCTGAATGCGGCCCACGTATTCGCCCATCAGGCCGATTCCGAATAGCACGATTCCGATAAAGAAAAACTGGAGCGCAAACAGCGTGAACACGCCCTCCACCTCGGCGCCCAACATGAAGCGTCGCACCAGGAGGAGCGCGAAGAGCCCGCCCGCGCCCAGCGACAACACGATGCCCGCGAGCGAGAACCACTGCAGCGGTACGATCGAAAAGCCCGTCATCAGATCAAAGTTGAGCCGCACAAGCTTGTAGAGCGAATACTTCGACTCGCCCGCAAACCGCTCCTCATGGCTCACCACTATTTCGGTGGGCCGCGCGGCAAAGGTATAGGCAAGCGCTGGCACGAAGGTGTTGACCTCCTGGCAGGCATTCAGGGTGTCGACCAGGGCGCGGTCATAGGCGCGCAGCATGCACCCCTGATCGGTCATCTCGATGCGGGTGATGCGCTCGCGCAGACCATTCATCGCGCGTGAGGCAATTCGTCGAAAGGCGCTGTCCTCGCGCTGGCGCCGGATGGTGCCCACGTAATCATGACCGGCGCGAATCTCTGCCACCAGCCGCGGAATCTCCTCGGGCGGATTCTGCAGGTCGGCATCGAGCGTGATCGCGATCTGCCCGCGCACATGCTCGAACCCCGCCATGATCGCCATGTGCTGGCCGAAGTTGCCGTTAAAGAGCACCACGCGCGTGACATCGGGACGGGCGCGAAACTGCTCGGCCAGAAGCTGCGCCGAGGCATCGCGGCTGCCATCGTTGACGAACACCACCTCATAGGACTCGCCGGTGGCATCGAGCGCGGCATAGAGCCGCTCAAAGAGCCGCGGCAGCACCCGTTCCTCGTTGTAAACGGGAATGATGACCGAGATTTCAGGCGTGCGACTCATGAGAGTTCACCCATCACCGACACCAGCGCCGACACCACGCGCGCCGGGTCGGCGTCGGTCATGCTCGGAAAAAGCGGCAGCGTGAGAAGCGAGCGCCCCAGCCTTTCGGTATGCGGCAGCATTCCCTCACGCCAGCCCTGAGCACGATAAAACTTGAAGAGATGGAGCGCCGGATAGTGCACCCCCGAGCCGATACCGCGTGCGCGGAGCGCCTGCATGACCGCTGCCCGTGCTCCGCGAATCTGGTCGACCGGCAGCTCAACCTGAAACATGTGCCAGTTGGTGAGCGCCCCCGCCGGGTCGGCGCGGGGCGGCAGCCCCACGCCCAGCTCAGCGAGCCTCGCATCGGCCGCCGCATCGAAGTAGCGCTCCGCGAGCACCGCCCGCCGGCGGGTAATCGACTCGAGCCGCGCAAGCTGCCCGATACCGACCGCCGCATGAACATCAGAGAGATTGAACTTGCCGCCTGGCTCTTCGACCTCCATGCCGTCGGGGCCGGTGCGAATCACGCCCTGCAGCCTGAGTCGCTCGGCGCGCAGCGCCTCGGCCTCTGAGTTCATCACCAGGCAGCCGCCTTCGACCGAGTTGATGTTCTTGTTCGCATGAAAGCTGAAACTCACGAGATCACCGATCGCGCCGATGCGCTCGCCCCGCCAGCGCGAGTCGATCGCCTGGGCCGCATCTTCGATCACGCGCAGGCCGTGTTTGCGTGCGATCGAATACAACCGATCCATGTCCACCGGCAGCCCGGCCAGATAGACCGGGATGATGGCGCGCGTGCGCGGGGTGATGGCGGCCTCGACCGCGTCCAGACTGATGTTGCGCGTGACCGGATCGACATCGACAAACACCGGCCGCGCACCGACCGCAACAATCACGTTGGCGGTCGCCACCCAGGTGAGCGCGGTGGTGATCACTTCGTCGCCCGCACTCAGGTTGGCGACCCGAAGCGCCACCTCCATGGTGGAGGTGCCGTTGGCGAAGGCCCGTACCGGCCGGCCCGCAAAGAGCGCTGACAGCTGCGCCTCGAAGGCCTGCATCCTGGGACCCGAGGTGATCCAGCCACTGGCCAGCACCTCGCCGACGGCGGCGATGGTGGCCGCATCGATATCGGGGCGCGTAAACGGAAGAAAAGTGGAATCAGTCATGAGATCAGCTTCGGGAAATAAGCCAGACGCCCGCGAGGATCAGGACGATACCGCCCCAGCGCGTCGCGTTCAGCACCTCGCCAAACAGCCACCACGCGAGCACCGCATTCACGACATAACCGAGCGACAAGAGGGGATAGGCCACCGACACATCCACCCGCGACAGGCCGATGATCCAAACCCCCACGCTCACCACATAGCAGGTGAGCCCGGCGAGGATCGGCCACTGCGAGATCACGCGCCAGAACACAGCCGGCAGCTCGGCGAGGCCCGGGCTCAGCGCCCCGAGCGGCGCCACGCCCGCTTTAAGCAGCAGTTGCGCCCCAGCGTTCAACATGACGCCAATCAGGATGAGCAAAAACGTGTTGAGGGTCATGGTGCGGTGCGCGCAGCAAAGTTGGCGACGACCACGCGTCGGGTGTCGCGCGCCACCTCGGTCATCGGCAGACCCTGCGCGCGCAGTTGATTGAAGGTGACAGGCGCCATGATGGCCAGCGCACGGGGCCCATGCTGCCAGCGATCGACAAACTGCGCCAGTGACGGCAGCCACCGCTCGGGTTCCTGCCGGACGCCAAAGGCGAGCTCATCCGCATATTCAACCATCGTGAGCCGATGCCCGAGGTAAAACGGCAGCGTGTGATCGAGCCGGCGCACGCCATAAAGTGGCATGTCGGGCGCGAGCACCGCGCGCACCGCAGGCACCAGCGCCACCCCCGAGGCACTTCGCCCCACGGTGTCGTGTCCCACGATGCCCAGCGTCGTGGCAACGAGCCAGCCCATCGCATACACACCCACGGCGACTGGGCGCCGCCCGCGCCGCGCAAGCCCAAGCGACACCCCCGTGGCGCCCAACACCGCCGCGGCCGCCACCGCGAGCCAGCCCGCATACTGGGCGAACAGCGGCTGTGGGGTGATGTCCGAGCCCAGGCGCCCGACCAGCGGCGTGGCCGCCGCGAGCGCCACCGCCAAAGCCAGCATCCCCCACAGGTGACGCACCAGGCTGCGGTCGGTGAGTCGTTCAAGCGCGAGCGCCCCCAGCACGGCAAGTGCCGGCATCACCGGCAGGATGTAACCGGGGAGCTTGGAGCCGGAGGCGCTGAAGAAAACGAAGATCGCAACGACCCAGGCGGCAAGCAGCCGCTCGGGCTGAAAGACCGAGGTCGCGCGCGGCGCCTCGCGCACACACGCCACGAGCCCCCGCCAGAGGCCGGACCAAGGGAGAAATCCCGCCACCATCAGCGGAATGAAGAACCACCACGGCTCATGGCGCTGATGCACCGTCGAGGTGTAGCGCTGAAAGTGTTCGTGAATGAAGAAGAAGTGCGCGAACTCCGGATTGCGCGCAGTCACCAGCGCAAACCACGGCACCGTCACCCCGGCAAACACCAGGAGCCCCAGGCCGATGTGCATGCGCGCCCAGAGCGCCCAGTCCCGGCTCCAGAGCGTGTAGACAACCAGCACCAGGCCAGGCAGCACCAGGCCCATCAAGCCCTTGGTGAGCACGGCAACGCCCATGGCCGCCCATACCGCAAGCATCCAGCGGCGGCGTGATACGGCGCCCGCCTGCGGGTGCTGAGCGATGAGAAAGCAGCCAAGCGCCACGGTCAGCGCTGCCGACACGCCAATATCGAGCGAGTTGAAGTGCGAGCCAAGGTTCCAGAGCGGCATGGCAAGCAGCACCCAGCCGGCCGCCACACCCACCCCGCGCCCCCACCAGCGAATAGCCGCCGCCATCATGATGGCGATGGCAAGCAGGCCGCTCACCGCCCCCCAGAGCCGCGCCTGCCAGGCACCGACGCCGAAGACCTCAAAGGCCAGCGCACTCATCCAGAGATGGAAAGGCGGTTTTTCAAAGTACTTGAGGCCGTTATAGCGGATCGTGACCCAGTCGCCGCTTGCCGCCATCTCGCGCGCGATCTGCGCATAGCGGCCCTCATCAGACGGCATGAGTTCGCGCATGTCCAGCGTTCCCAGCCAGAGCACGAAGACGAGAAACCCCGCCACTGCCGCGAGCAGGCTGATACCCGCTTGGGGGCGCACGCCCCCGGCCGTCACGTTGGGAGGACGCGGGTTCACCGGCCGCCCGCCTCGCAAAGTCCTTCGGACACTGCTTTCATCTCGATCAGACGCCACCCTGGTTGCTGTTCGTCCCGCGTCGGTCGACGCGCGAGCCGCGAGGATACCAATGCCGAACGCGCCCGCGGCCTCGCAATCCTCGCGGCTCGCGCCATAATGGCCGGATGGACACGCGCCTTGATCATCTGGTGGTGCTGGCCGCCTCGCTTGAAGACGGTGAGCGCTGGTGTGAACGCGTGCTGGGGGTTCGCCCTGGCACGGGCGGCCGCCATACGCTCATGGGCACGCACAACCGTCTGCTGCGGATCGCCTCGCCCGCTTATCCGGATGCTTATCTGGAGATCATCGCGATCGAGCCCGGTGCGGTTCCTACGCGGGCAGCTGGCAAGCGGCGCTGGTTCGACATGGACGATTCCCGCCTCGCGCAGCAGGTCGCCGAGTCAGGTCCCAGGCTGATTCACTGGGTGGCGCGCACCAACGATATCGACGCTGCCTGCCAGCGCTGGCTCGCGCTGGGCCTGGATCGAGGACCGCCCCTG
>JALREG010000098.1 GCA_023253905.1 Burkholderiaceae bacterium | reverse complement strand
GGCCAGCGCTCGGGGCAGGTTACCGCCAGACCGCGGACCTGGCCTCCGGCGAGAAGTCCCGCGTAGCTCGCGATGTTGTCGATCGATGTGTCAAGCGCGCCCGATAGCAGCATCGAGATGGTCTGGGGAGCGCCGCGCGCGGGCACATGGGTAGCGGAGATACCGGTGCGTACCCGGAACAGTTCACCTGCCAGGTGCGGCGTGGTGCCAACGCCCGAGGAGCCGAAGTTGATGCCCTTCGGTTGCGCCTTGGCCCAGGTGATGAAGTCGGTCAGATTTCGCGCCTGATTGTGCTGGGGCGAGACCAGCACGACATTGCAGTTGGCCCAGAATGTTGACACGTAGGCGAAGCCGCCCTCGGGGTCGTAGGGCAGACTCTTGAACAGATACTGGTTGATCGAGAGCGTTCCGATGGTGGCGCTGGTGAGGGTGTAGCCGTCGGGCGCCGCTTTAGCGCCCGCCTCCATGCCGATGTTGCCGCCTGCTCCGGTTCGGTTTTCAACCACGAAGGTTTGCCCCAGTTTGATACGCAGCTGGTCAGCGAGGATTCGGGTGAGAACGTCAGATGCGCCGCCTGTCGGGAAGGGCATCACGATCCGTACCGGCTTTTCCGGCCAGTTGGTGGCCTGGGCCAGGGCGGCGGGTGCCGCACAGGCGAGGGTCAGTGCAAGGGTGGCGGTGAGCGCATGGTGATGGGTCTTCATGGCCGGGTCTCCTGTCGTTTGGCTTGTAATGGGAATTGCAGAATGAGAATGTCAGCGCCGTTTGGGCCAGCGGTGAGTTCACCGGTCTCGGCGGGGTCGGTAAAGGCGACGGCGAGCGCGTCGAGGCTCCGGTCGCGGAATTGCGCGAGCCCTGCGGTGACGACATAGTGGCGACCACCGTGTTGAGCGGTGCTCGCAATCTGGGCTGACTGATTCGGGGGCAGGCGCATGAACCATGCGCCCAATCCGTCCGCGCGCGGTTCGATCAGCGTTTCGGTGATGGGCGCCTCAAGTGAAAGGAGAGCAGGGGTACGTATTGCCTCCGAGGGCATGCCGTGCTGCTGCTCACGTTTGAGGCCGGTACGCATTTGTTCGCGCACGCCCGGCTTATGCAGGTACCAGGCGCCGGTGTCGCCCTCGGCTCGCAGCGTCAGATAGGCGATGCCGTGGGGACCCGCGGTGATCGGCCCATAGCCGGTTTCAGGGGCCGCGTAGTGAACGGCGAACGGCTCAGCGGGCGTACGCCCCAGCGACCCTGATCCCCCGACAATCACCTGAAATTGATGCTCCACATGAAAATGAGTGGGTGTCACCCAGTTTGGGTTCTGCTCCACCAGAAAGGCTTGCGGACCGGGCGACCGCTTCTCGAAGGTGGCGATGAAATCGGTGATGTAGCCTTCGAAAGTATCGATACGGCGCTCGACGCGCGAGGCGCGGACCTGATCGAGGGTGGCGGCGAAAATCATGGCTTAGCGTCCTTTCCAAACCGGTGTGCGCTTCTCAGCAAATGCCGTGGCGCCTTCGCGGGCGTCCTCGGAACTCAGCAGCCCGCCGGTAATGGCCTGTTGACGCTCGAACATCTCGGCGATCGGCCAGTCGCGCTGCTCGACAATGACGCGTTTGGATGCGGCTACGGAAAGGGGCGCGTTGGCGATGATTCGACGGGCCAACCGGCGTGCCTCAGCCAACGCCTCACCCGGCTCAGTGATGCGATTGATGAGCCCCACCCGCAATGCCTGCTCAGCATCAATCATGTCGCCGGTGAGCGCGAGTTCCATCGCCACGCGCTGAGGGATGAGGCGCGGTAAGCGCAGCAGTCCGCCTGCTGCCGCAGCCAGGCCACGCTTGACTTCCGGGATGCCGAATCGGGCATCCCGCGCGGCGACTGCGAGATCGCAGGCGAGCATTGCTTCAAAGCCGCCCGCGAGCGCATAGCCTTCGACCGCAGCAATCAAGGGCTTTTTGGGCGGGGTGAGCGCGATGCCCAGAATGCCTCGGCCTTCAACGCGCGTGACCTCGCCACGCAAAAAAGCCTTGAGGTCCATACCGGAACAGAAAGTGCCCCCCGCACCGGTGAGAATGCCGACGCGCAAGTCATCGCGGGCATCCAGTTCGTCGACCGCCGCGCACACGCCATAGGACACGGCGCGATTGACGGCATTTTTTGCCTCGGGACGATTGATGGTGATGATCACCAGGCCGTCGTCGTGTTCGACCAGCACCTCTGACATGGCCTACCCCTCTTGGCTGAGCGCGGCCAGGCGCTCGACCGCATCGAGATACTCGGTCTGCATGCGAAGCATCACATCGCGTACCGATATTTCCTCATTCACGTCACACACCGCCTGACCGACCGGAAACGAGTAAAGGTCCGCCCGCCGTGCACGCACCACACGTGCATGGGCCTCGTTGTAGAGCACGCCCTGAAGCGGCGTTGGAAGATAAGCGGGAGCGCCAGGCTGCTCCCAGGCCTCCGAAAGCTTGCTGCGAATCATTCGAACGGTTTTGCCGGTGCGCGCCCGCCGCCGAACTGCGTCTTCAGACCGGGCGGCAAACACAGCCTGTTTTTCGAACGGGTCGAGTTCGCTTTCGCGGGTGCCCAGCCAGACGGTGCCGCACCAGACGCCCTGTGCGCCCATGGCGAGCGCCGCAGCGATCTGGCTGCCGCGGGTGATGCCGCCGGCAGCGAGGACGGGCACATCGGGTCCGCAGGCCTCGACCACCTGGGGCAGCAGGACCATTGATGCAATGTCGCCCGTGTGTCCGCCTGCCTCGGTACCCTGCGCCACAATGAGTTCAACCCCTGCGTCACGCTGCCGTTTCGCGTGTGACGCCTTGCCGCACATGGCGCCGACCACCACCCCCTTCGAGCGAATCTGAGCGGTGACGTCGGCGGGCGGCGTGCCCAGCGCGCTTACGATCATTCGTACCTGCGGGTGACGCAGCGCCACCTCGACCAGCCGCCTTGCGCCATCGGGGGTCATGCTGCCGCGGCCTTCAATGATCTCGCGCTGGATTCGTTCACGCTCACCGGGGGGCAGCGGCGGAACGCCTTCGTCGGCGAGCAGTTTGTCCATAAAGGCCCGATGCTCAGCCGGAATCAGCCGGTCGAGATCACCCATCGACCGCTCTGCCTCGGCGTCGTAGGTGGAGGGGATGATGACGTCGACGCCGTAGGGCTGTCCGCCTGTTTTCGAATCGATCCACCGGAGTTCGGTTTCGAGTTGCTCCGGGCTGAAGGTGGCGGCCCCGAGTACGCCAAAGCCGCCCGCGCGGGTGACTTCGACCACCACATCGCGACAGTGGGAAAACGCGAAGATCGGTACCGCGCAGCCGAGTCGATGACAGATTGGGGTTTTCATCAGGCAATGATCCGAAGGGTCACGGCGTATCGCGCCAGATACATAAAGCGTCCAATGCCTCGATATCGCTGCCATTTACCCGAAGCGGGTTGATATCGAGCGCCATCAGATCGGGACCCAGCTCGGTGGCTGCCTGTGCGATCGCGAGAATGGCTGAGGCTAAGCGTTGCAGATCGGCTGCGGGCGTACCGCGATAGCCGCGAAGCAGGCTGGCGCTTTTGAGTTCGGCGAGCATCTGCAGAACTTCGCTGTGCTCGACCGGCAGCACACGAAGTGCCACATCCCTGAACGCCTCAACCCAGATGCCGCCCAACCCCACCGCGAGGACCAGCCCCCAGTCGGGGTCTCTCGCCACCCCCACGATCAGTTCGATTCCACCTCGCCTCATGGGCGCAACCAGTACGCCGTCGAGTCTCGCCTGGGGCGCGTGCCGACCCGCAGCCGCGATGAGCTGCGCGTATCCATCGGCAACGGCTGCGTCACCGCTCAGGTTGAGGAGTACGCCTCCGATGTCGCTCTTGTGTGCGATATCGGGGGAAGCGATTTTCAGTGCCACGCTGCCGCCGGCTGCGCGCGCAGCGGCGACCGAGGCTTGTGCGTCGGTGGCCAGCGTAAAGGGGATGACGGGTACCCCCTGGCTCGCAAGCCAGGCGAGCGCTTCGTGTTCCGACCGAGGGCGGGCGGTGGTAGCGGTGGACTTTGCAGCTGAGGCGGTCGCGGGGGCGACAGATGGTGTCTCACGCGCTTCGGATTGGGCCGATCGGCGCAGAAATGCCGACCATTCGCTGACACCGGCCAGCGCCTGTACAACGCGGTCAAGCCCGAAGGCGCTGTAGGGCGCTTGATGGCGGGCGAGCAGATTCCGGGCGTGTTCGTTGACGCGCGTATGCGTGTAGGACACCATGAAGCCAGGTCGTGCAGTGTCGTTGAGTGCGAGCGACAGATGATGATGGAGCGCGGTGAGACGCTCGCTTTCCTCGAATGGCTCAAGCGGCACGGCATACCAGATACAGAGCACGGCAGCGATGCCTGGCTGGTTGGCGAGGTGGCGTACCGCATCGGCGCAGCGCGCCGGCTCAACGCCGCCGGTCAGGTCAAGTGGGTTATTGGGCGTGCCGAAGCCTGGGAGCGTTTGTTTCAGCTGGGTTGCGGTTACGGGCGTAAGCGCAGGCACAGCGAGGCCATACGCCTCCGCGGTGTCGGCTGCGATTTCGCAGATGCCTCCTGAGTTCGACAGGATTGCGAGACCTCCCTCGCGCAGTGGTCCGGACCGTCCAGCGATATCTGCGGTCGCGAGCAACTGTTCAACAGACCGTACTCGAATCAGACCATATTGCCGACATAGACCGTCAAACAATCGGTCATCGCCCACCAGTGCGCCGGTATGCGCCTGGGCCGACCGGGTGACCGCCTCGCTTGCTCCAACCTTGAGAACCACCAGGGGTTTACGGACCTCGGCGGCCCGCCGCAGCGCTGCGAGAAAACGCGCCGGGTGTCTGACGGTTTCGATGAAGAGCGCGATGGCACGGGTTGCCGGATCGTCGATCGCGTACTGGATGAACGCGCTGGCATCGAGATCGGCTTCGTTACCGGTTGCTGCGACAAAGCTCACGCCAACATCCTGCTGCCAGGCGAGTTCGGTGAGAAAAAACGCAGTGGCGCCGCTTTGAGAAATGATTGCCACCCCGTGCGCGCTTGACGGCGCCCTGATAGGAGTGGTCCAGGCATGAACGCCCTCGGTAAAGCTGATGAGTCCCAGACTGTTTGGACCGACGAGGCGCAGATTTGCCCGCCGCGCGCGGGCGGTGATCTCGACCTGAAGCGCGTGACCTGATTCGCCGGTTTCAGCAAAGCCCGAGGACAGCACCACCGCCGAGCGTGCACCAGCTGCTGCCAGATCATCGATTGCGTCGGGTACAGCGGTTGCCGGCACCATGATGATGCCAACGTCGATGGACTCGCCTACCGCGTTGCAACGGGTGTGAGCCGGGCGCCCATGCACCAGACCCCCGTGGCGATTGATGAGATGGACGGCGCCGCGATAGCCCCCACGTTCGAGATTCTCGCAAAGCGCTTCCGACCACCGCGACCGCTCTGAGGCGCCAACGATCGCAATCGCACGAGGCTTCAGGAGCGTAGCGATCGTGTCGCGGTCGGACATCACGGCAGGCGAGGGAACTTCCATCAGTGGCGTTGGCGGGTGGGGGATGGTTTACATCTCGATACCGAGGCGCCGGGCGACCGGTGTCCAGCGCGCGACTTCCGCAGCGACGAAGGCGCGGGCGGCATCGGGGCTCACATCGGCGATCGGTTGCAGGCCATCGTCAATCAGCCGCTTCTGAAATTCAGGATTGCGCATCGCACGTTCCAGTGCGCGCGCAAGCACCGCCGCCCGCTCGGGGGGGGCGCCCACCGGTAACGCAAGCAGGTTATAGGTGGAGGCGAGCACATCGAAGCCCTGTTCGCGCGCGGTGGGAATATCGGGTGCAGCGCCCAGTCGCGATTCGCCCAGCACAGCAAGAATCCTGAGACGCCCCGCACGATGCAGCTTGAGCGTGGTCTGTAGCGTCTCCAGCATGCAGGTGACATTGCCTGCGATGGTGTCGGTGATGGCGGGTGCACTACCCTTGTAAGGCACGTGCAACATCTTCACGCCCGCGGTGTGGAAGAGCAGTTCAGCCGCCAGATGTGTGGAAGCACCGATCCCCGCGCTCCCATACGGCTCACCCGGCTTGGCTCGCAGATGACCGACGAAGGTACGCAGATCGCTGGTGGGAAGCGACGGATTAGCCACGATCACGAGCGGCGCCACCGACATGAGAGCAACCCACTGGAAATCTTTGAGTGGATCGTAGGGCGGCTTCTTTCTGATGAGTGGCGCAAAGACGGCCGACGACGCGGTGTGCATCATCGCGGTATAGCCGTCGGCCGGCGCGCGCAGGAAGGCCTCTGCGGCGGTGAGCCCACCCGCACCTTCACGATTTTCGATCACGATGCTGCCGAGTTCCGGGCGCAACTGTTCGGCGATCAGCCGCGCGAAAGTATCCCCTGAACCCCCTGGTGGAAAACCCACCATCAGCTTGAGGACCTGCCCCTGCGAGAAAGTCACGCCGGGCACGGCGAGTGCCGCCATGGTGGTGAGGCAATGTCGACGGTTCATGAGTGTCTCCCTGTTTGTTATAGCCGTATCTTCAGACCCCGAGCGCCGCGTTGACCCGTGGCATCACCTGTTCGCCCATCAGAACAATGGAGTTGCGTCCCAGTTCACGGCTCTGCCAGTCCATGCCGCCGTATAGAAGCGTGCCGAAATCCCCGATCTGCTCGCGAAGCGCGAGGATGCCGTCAGCCACCCGTGCGGGGGAACCATAGATCACCAGGTTTTCTACAGTTGCCTCGAGTGTGACCTCGCTGTCAGGTTGATTTGGATCGTTCTTGAAGAGCGTGAGCGGCGCACCTCGGCGTTTGAGTTTCCCCATCAGCGAGCGGTAGTAGTAGTGATAGGGACCATTGGGGTCGGTGACGTAGCGTCGTGCGGTGGCGTCATCCTTTGCGACGCAGATGCTCTTGGCCACACGCCAGTTGGCAGGATCCGGCTTTCGTCCGATTCGCTCGCAGCCGGTTACATACTGCGCCCAGTGGGTCTTCACCCATTTGGGCATGAGAAAGTTGGCCGAGATCGTGTCCCAGCCCCGTGCCGCAGATTCCTCTACGCCCTTGGAATTCGGACTGACCGCGGTCACCACAATCGGAGGATGCGGCCGCTGAAGAGGCTTGGGAATCGAACCCATGCCAGATTCCGGAATGTGCGTCCGTTCGGTTGTGATGTTCCAGTACTGGCCCTGAATCCGATAGGGCGGCTCGCTCTGCCAGAGCTCGAGCACCTGATTGATAGCCTCCAGAAACATGGCGGGGCGGTCCATGTCAAAGTTGCCGAAGGCTTCCGCATCAGAGGGCAGTGCGCCCGCGCTGATCCCGAAGATCAGGCGCCCGCCCAGCAGGTGGTCGAGCATGGCGATGGTGCCTGCGGTTTCCACGGGATGATGGTTGGGCATGTTGATGGTGCCAGTGCCCAGTCGAATATTTTTGGTGACATCGGCTAGCGAGGCAATGAACAGCGCCGATGAGGTAACGTTTTCTTCAGGGTCGGTGGCATGTTCACCGCAATAGGCCTCAGAAAATCCCAGCTGGTCGGCGAGCATGAAGGCTTCGCGGTCTTCAGCCAGCGACTGGCGCCAGTCTTTACCACGGGGGTGCATGGGCATGGTGAAAAAACCGGCTTTCATCGAGCGTCTCCGGAGGGGCTTGCCGCCAGGCGTGCGGCCATCTGTTTGAGTTCCCGGCGGAGCAGCTTGCCGGTGTTGGTGA
>JALREG010000086.1 GCA_023253905.1 Burkholderiaceae bacterium | reverse complement strand
GCAGTTACTGCGGACAATAACCATGGCGGCACCGCCGCGCCGATCGATGCGCTGAGCGCAGGAAGCAGCCTCAGTGCGGCGCTGGTTGGCTCGGCGGAAATCGCGGCGGCGGCGGCGAGGGTGATCGAAATGCCGTCCATGCAGGCGCTCGCAGACAAAATGCTTCCCGATCTTTACATACCGCTATCCGAGTTCGCTGGTCAGCTTTATGCGTGAGCAAAAGAGGTGAGGCGAATTTGATGTGAGCTGATCGGGCGCGCAGGCGAGGGGCTAGGTTAAACTGCTGGGTTCCGCGATTTGCTTGATGGGCGCTCCACCCCAACACCGTGACTGGTTCCGATCCGGGCATGGCCCCGACCCCCGCCGTTTACGACCCGCTCGAGTCATGCCTTCTGCATCTGTTTGCGTTGCACGAGGTACCTCTCTCGCGGGCGTCCCTTTATGCTCAGGTGCTGCGGCCGGAAGGGGCGTGGACACTCGAACAATTCATCGAAGCCCTTTCAAGCAGGGGCTTCCTCGCTGAGCAGCGGACCGGTGGGTTCTCAGCCGTTGAGCGCGCGGGTCTGCCGGCGCTGGTTTTCCTCACGCCGGATCATCGGCCCGCCATTCTTTCTCGCGGACACGATGGTGGCTTGTCGCTTTTCGATCCTGCATCCAGAGGGAGCGAATTCAGGGCAGATCCCGATCCTGACCTGATTGATCAGATGCTGTCGGGCACGTTCGTGGCGGTGAGCCCCCCGCTTCGCGTGCCGTCCGACCAGGTGAATGCACCGCGCGGTCGATTCGGACACTGGTTCTGGGGGCCTCTGTCCACCGCGAAGCCGCTCTACTTTCAGGTGGGACTCGCTGCACTCCTCACTAACGTGTTTGCGCTCGCCACCTCGATCTTCACGATGATCGTCTATGACCGGGTGTTGCCCAATAACGCGATCGATTCCCTTATCGCGTTGATGGCCGGTATCAGTATCGTGTTCGTCAGCGACTTCGTCATTCGCAGCTTGCGCGGCTATTTCCTTGACGTCGCAGGCTCGCGAGCGGACATGGCGATCGCTGATGCGCTGTTCGACCATGTGCTCGATCTCGAGATGCGGGCGCGGCGAGGCTCAACCGGGTCGCTGGCGAATGTCATGAAGGAGTTTGAATCTGTCCGAGAGTTCCTCACCTCGGCCACCCTCACCACAGTGATCGACATACCGTTCGCGCTGCTGTTCGTCGCGGTGATTTGGGCAATCGGTGGGCCCATGGTGTATGTGCCGCTCATTCTCATTCCGGCCATGCTGCTGGTTGGGGTCGCGCTGCAGCCGGCCATGCGGCGGCTGGTGCAGACCGGCTATGAAGACGGGCAGACCAAGCATTCCGTGCTGGTGGAATCGATTGCGGGGCTAGAAACCATCAAGGCGCTCGGTGCTGGCCCGGTGATGCGCGGCCGCTGGCAGCGTGCGATTGCCCATCAGGCGCGGGTGGGGCTCAAAACCCGCTTTCTCGCGCAGTTTGCGGGCAACTTCGCAAACTTTGTTTCACAGGTCTCGCAGGTGGCCATTGTCTCGATGGGCGTGTTTCTGGTGGCCAAGGGACAAATCGGAATGGGTGCAATCATCGCCTGTTCCATCCTCGCGGGGCGCGCAATTGCCCCCCTTGCTCAACTGGCCCAGTTGCTTACGCGGGCCAATCAGTCCTACGCCAGCTACAAGGCGCTGGCCAAGCTGATGAACGAGCCCCGGGAGCATCAACCCTCGCGCCAGTTGATGCCGCGTGAATCCCTCGATGGCTCGATTGAGCTGCGCGGTGTGTCCTTCTCCTATCCTCAGCAGCAGGCGGGGGGGCTTAACGGCGTCAGTCTGAAAATCAACGCGGGCGAGCGGGTTGCCATTGTGGGTCGCGTGGGGTCTGGCAAAACCACGCTCTCGAAGCTGCTGCTTGGACTCTATGCGCCCAGTGCGGGGGCTGTGCTGGTGGGCGGCGCGGATGTCCGTCAGCTCGATCCATCCGATCTCCGTCGCAACATTGGCGCGGTCATGCAGGAAATCTGGCTGATGACGGGCTCGGTGCGACAGAACATCGCGCTCGGTGCGCACTACCCCGCCGATGAGCGAATCGTCGAGGTAGCTCAGATCGCGGGCGTACACGATTTCATCAGTACCCATCCGGAAGGCTATAACCTCCGGCTGGGAGAGCGAGGCGAGGGGCTGTCTGGCGGGCAGCGGCAGGCAATCACGATTGCGAGGGCGCTGGTTGGCCAGCCCCCCATCCTGCTGCTGGACGAACCCACCAGCGCGATGGACATCAATGCGGAGCGGCAACTCATCGAGCGGCTGAAGCCGGTGATTGGCACCTCAACGCTTGTCGTCATCACTCACAAAGCCACCCTGCTTGAACTGGTCGATCGCGTGATCGTGCTTGATCAGGGTAAGGTCGTGGCCGATGGTCCGCGCGACAAGGTGCTGGGCGCGGGTAGTGGGCCGGCTTCCGGGGGCGCTGCGGCGCCTGCCACGGGTCAAAGAGGCCCTGGTCCCTCAGGCCCTTCAGGTCCGGATATCCCGCCGGGGCGAGCGGGCGGTGATGCGCCCTCGACTGCGGCTCCTCCGCAGAAGGCCGCAGCCTCGCCCTCGGCAAGT
>JALREG010000316.1 GCA_023253905.1 Burkholderiaceae bacterium | reverse complement strand
TGCGCAAGCGATGGCGCAATCATCTGCTTCAACGAGGCCATCGTGCTGTCGCCGGCGCTGACGCTCGCGCACTGCAATCTGGCCGATCTCTACCTGAGTCTTGACCGATCGTCGGAAACCGAGAAGACCGCGCGCCGCGCGGTAGCCCTCGATCCGGGTTCGTCGACTGCACATTTCCTGCTCGCCCGTGCGCTGGCCGACCAGAATGCGCTTGCGGAAGCAACCCGGCTATTCGCCGAGGGACACTCACGCTTCCCCCGTGAAGCGCGTTTCGCTGCGCATCTCGCTGGCACTTTCTACCGGGTGGGCGAGATTGAGCAGGCACTCTGGCACTATCGTGTCGCCCAGGAGCTTGCGCCGACTGACGCGGCAACACGGTCCAATATCTTGTTGATGCTCAATTACCGGTTAATTGATCCGGAGGCGGTGTTTTCCGAGCATCGTGAGTGGGCAATAGGAATCGAGTGCGGCGCCGCGACGCAGCAGCCGCCGGCACCGGCGATCGTGAGGCGGCCGATTCGTATCGGCTATGTCTCGGCCGATCTGTACAACCATCCTGTCGGCCAGCTGATTGAGCCGGTGTTGACCAGTCACGATCGTAGCGAGTTCATCGTTCACTGTTATCACAACAACAACAAAACCGATGAACTGACCCAGCGGCTGCGCGCGACTGGTCTTGAATGGCGAAATGTTGCCGGGATGAGCGATGAAGCCCTGGTCGATCAGGTTCGAGCTGATGGCATCGATCTGCTCGTCGATCTCGCTGGCCATACCGGCGGTAACCGTCTGGGTGTCTTCGCACGGCGTGCCGCACCGGTACAGGCCACCTACCTCGGTTATCCCAATACCACCGGGCTTTCTGCGATGGACTACCGTATTACCGACGCGGTCGCCGATCTCCCGGGTCTGTCTGACCGGTTTCACAGTGAAGCGCTGGTTCGGTTACCTGGTACGTTTCTGTGCGCGGCGCCGCTTCGGAGCGAAGTTCCGGTGTCGCCGTTACCGATGTCCGGTAGCGGCCACGTGACCTTTGGCTGCTTCAACAACCTCGCTAAGCTCACCCCTGAGGTTGTGGAGCTTTGGGCGCAACTGATCAGGCAGGTCGAGCGTTCGGTCTTGTTCATCAAAGCCGCGCCGCTTGCTGATCCGGTGATTCGGGATCGCTGGGTTGCGCAATTCACCGCTCACGGTGTATCCCCTGAACGCTTGAAGTTGACGGGAAGAACCGGGTACGCCAGCCATCTGGCGGCCTACAACGAGGTTGATCTCGCGCTTGACCCCTTTCCCTACAACGGGACTGCAACCAGCATCGAGGGGCTTTGGATGGGTGTGCCCTTCGTGACGCTGGCGGGAGATCGGCATGTGGCGCGAGTTGGCGCGAGTCTTCTCACCGCGCTCGATCTCAAACCGCTGATCGCAAGCGACGCATCGGACTACCTGAGGATCGCAGCTCAGGTCGTCGCTGATATCGAGGGGCTTGCCGCGTTGCGCGCAGGGCTTCGCGAGCGGATGCGCACCAGCGGATTGAGCGATCCGCTGCGATTTACCCGAGGCCTGGAAGCGGCTTATCGCAGCATGGTTTCGAGGGGGCAGCGGGGGCAGGGTGAATAGCTATTTGTAGCGCTATCCAGGCGCCAACCCGATGGCGGGGGCTTCGATCAGCCGCAGGTGTTACCGCAGCCACTTCGTGATTTGGAAACGACGCCGTCCAGAACACCGTCTGAGTC
Source organism: Burkholderiaceae bacterium (assembly GCA_023253905.1). The sequence continues at coordinate 9,032 of JALREG010000316.1, read as the reverse complement.
CCGTAGACCTGTCATCGAATTGGACTCTGATTCGGCAGAGTCAGCTACCGGGGTCGGTGGTTGATGCCGATCGGCGCGATCGCTTTATGGGGCCCGTTGGGTGCAGCGGATGATGCACGACATGGCCAAGTCGAATGGCCTCACGCGTCGCGCGCGCAGTCTGCGACGAACGAACCCCACGCTGTCAGCCTACAGTCCTTGAATGCGCCATGACCCTGAGACCATGACATCCACGCATCCGCTGGTTAATGCTTGCAATGGTGTCGAACCGGGGTCATCCCTCTGTTCATAGCAGCCTTGCCTTGACTGCACGACCTTTGATCCGGCCGCTATTCAGTCGCTCGACGACCTCGCTCGCGATACCGCGCTTGACAGCCACATAGGTGGCGAATTCATTGATATCGATCTTGCCTACCTGTTCGCGTGTATAGCCGAGGTCGGCAGTGAGTGCGCCCAGTACGTCGCCCGGGCGGATCTTCTCCTTGCGCCCGGCCTGAATGTGGACGGTGGCCATCTCTGGTCGCAATCGACCGCCAGGAGTCGGTGTGAGCTCGTTCAGGGCGTGCCAGACGGAGGGCCGTCCTTGCAGCCGTTCGATCTGCACGGCTGAGTCCATTTCTGCCAGCGCTGTGAGGCTCAGCACCAGCCCCGTCTGCCCGGCGCGACCCGTGCGGCCGATCCGATGCAGGTGCGCGTACGGATCTGTTGAGATATCGACGTTCACGACCGCAGCGAGACCAGCGACATCGAGCCCGCGTGCTGCAACGTCGGTAGCAACCAATACCGAGCAGCTCCCGTTGACGAAGCGCACCAGCACCTGGTCGCGGTCGCGCTGCTCCAGGTCGCCGTGCAGCGCGAGCGCGCTGTAGCCCTGTGCCTGCAGCAATTCAACAAGCTCGCGGCAGCGAGCCTTCGTGTTGCAGAAGGCGAGTGTGCTGACCGGACGAAAGTGTGCGAGCAAAGACGCCACCACCAGCAATCGCTGGTCCTCTTGCACCTCGTACCAGCGCTGCTCGATTTGCTCGCTGCCATGCTGCGCTTCGACTTTCACCGTGACCGGTTCACGCAGGTATCGCGCTGCGAGCTTCGCGATGCCTTCGGGGTAGGTGGCTGAGAACAGTAATGTCTGCCGCTTTGCTGGGCACTGGCTGGCGATTTTGACGATGTCGTCTGCGAAGCCCATATCGAGCATCCGGTCGGCTTCATCGAGTACCAGCGTTTCAAGGTCGTCCAGACTGAGATGCCCGCGCTCAAGGTGATCGATCACGCGACCGGGCGTTCCGACTGCGACATGGGCGCCATGCTCCAGGCTGGCAGTCTGTCCGCGTAGCGGCGCGCCGCCCACCAGCGTGACGACCTTGACGTTATCCTCCGCGCGCGCCAAGCGTCGGATTTCGGCGGTGACCTGATCGGCGAGTTCTCGAGTGGGGCAAAGCACGAGCGCCTGGACCGCGAAGCGGCGCACAGCCAGCTTAGCCAGCAAGGGCAGCGCGTACGCTGCGGTCTTGCCGCTCCCCGTCTTGGCCTGGGCGAGTATGTCCCGGCCCTGCAGCGCGGGGGGCAGGCTCGCCGCCTGGATGGCGGTCATCTCGAGATAGCCGAGCCTTCGAAGGTTCTCCCGGGCTGCGGGGGAGAGCGGGAGTGTGTCGAAGCTGCTGGCGTCAGATGTAGGTAGAGTCATCTCGACATCTTACGCAGTCGGCCCGAGTTCTCCGGTAAAGCTGCGCGCCCGCGGAAGGCTTTGATCTGCCGTTGCAGAACGATATCCACGTCGAAGGCGTTGATCGCCGGACTGCAGGAAATGGGTAACAACCTTTGGGTCGAGCGATGTTCATGCGGGCTTCATTCGGCAGACGGCGGCAGCCTCGTCGCGCGTCGCGGGTCTAGCGTCCGTTCCAGCCACGTCACGGCGATCAAGGACCGCCAACCGATCGCGACTCGATGACAGGAATGGGGCGCGATCAGCTTGACGCCGTCACTCTTATCGTTGCTCGTGCTTCCTGTCCGCTGAGCCGTTGACTGTTTCAGTTTGCCAGGCATAGGATCCGGATGAACCGCCAAAGGAGAATGCCTTGAAGCAAGACAGGCTGCGTGGTCGTGTCCGTGCCCTCAAGGCCCGAGATGCCGCCCGGCATCCGTGCGTCCTGGCGCCGCAGCCCACTGAGTGGATTGACGGTGTGCTTGAGGCAATGCCATCGCCACCTGGGTATGAGGCGAGCCTGGTTGGTGGGCCGAACGCGTGAAGCGCTCCACCGCTCGCGTTGCGTTGGTCACCGGTTGCGGTAAAGCTCAGGGCATCGGCAACGCCACGGCTCGCGCGCTGTCTGCAGTCGGGTTCACAGTGGTCGTCTCCGACATGGCCCCTCAGGGGGTCGCCAATGACAACGATGCTGCCTCTGACGCCCCGGAAGGTTGGCGGGGTCTGCCCTCTCTGGTCGAAGAACTGCAGGGGGCGGCGGACGGACGCGCGAGTGCCGTTTACGGGGATGTTTCCTCTGAGCGCGATGCGGATGCGATGGTCCGCGAGGTGCTCGATCGCTATGGGCGGATTGATGTATTGGTCAATAACGCGGCCGCCCCGCATGGCGATGATCGCGTCCCGATCGACCGCCTGTCATTAGAGGCTTGGGAGCGGGTGATGTCGGTCAATGTTCGCGGGGTGTTTCTGATGACGCGTCGCGTTGTCGCGCCGATGCGGGAACAAGGTTGGGGGCGAATCGTTAACGTCTCGTCGGCAATCACCAGGCATCCCCTCCCGGATCGCGTTGCATACACCGCATCGAAGGCCGCAGTGCTGGGCTTGACACAGGCCCTGGCCGTTGAAGTCGCGGCCGCTGGTATCACGGTCAATGCGGTCTGTCCGGGATCCATTGTCACTGCGCGAGCCATCAGCTCCACACGGCTCGCGGGCTGGACCGATCTGCAGGCAGGGCTGGCGGCGCGCGCGCAAGGTATTCCGGCAGGGCGACACGGAAGCATTGTCGAAGTGGCCGCCACCATTTCGTTTCTGTGCTCGGATGCTGCGGGCTATATCACCGGGCAGAGCTTGTTCATAGATGGGGGCGGATTACCGCGGCCTGCCTAGTATCTTTGTCAGCCGCCAACGGCGAGTACGTCAGCGTTGCGTTGTTCGCGGATATCGGGCGATTGGAGAAGTGACATGGCATCCCAACCCTCATCGAACAGCGCAGTGATTGGCTTCATCGGGCTGGGCGCGATTGGCTCGCCGATCGCGCGGAGGATGATTGAGGCGGGCTTCGAGCTGGTCGTTCATGATGTTCGGTCGCAGGCCATGCGTCCGTTCATCGGGTGCGCGCGACTCGCAAATTCCTGCGTGGAGGTGGGTGAGCAGGCCGAAGTGGTGTTCGGGTGTCTACCTGGCGAAGGCGCCCATCGCGAGGCGATTCTCGGTACAACCGGCCTGGTCGGTGCACGACGCGTCAGGCTTTATGTGAATCTTGGAACGCTGGGCGCGGCGCTGCTGCTCGAGTTGGAGAGGCGCCTCCTCGGCGTGGGCATTACAACGATTGACGCCCCGATTACGGGTGGCGTTCCGCGCGCCGAATCGGGAACCCTGACGGCAATTGTGTCAGGTGATCGGTCCTGGTTCGAGCGGGTTGAGCCTGCGATGTCCAGTTATGCTAACAAGCGGGTCTGGCTCGGCCCCAAGGTCGGTAGCGCACAGGTGATGAAGGTGGTGAACAATGCGATTTCGCTCTCCAATCTGGTGATTGCAGCAGAGGCGATGCTGGTGGGCGTTCGCGCTGGTCTTGATCCGCGAGTGATGCTCGATGTCATCAATCACGGCAGTGGCCAGAACAGCGCCACGCTCTCAAAAATCCCCCGGGATGTGTTGACCGACCGGTTTGATTTCGGCGGTTCTCTATCAATTGTCGTGAAGGATCTGGAAGCCTTCGTGGCGCAGGCCGATAGCCAGAGCATGCCGATCCAATCGGTCCGGTCAGTGCTCGAAGCGTTTCGGCTCGCTAAGCAGGAACTCGGGGGCGAGGCCGATGTCACTGAAGTGATCCGCCCGCTGGAACGGCTGGCTGGCGTGTTGCTGCGCGATAGCGCTCCCGAAAAACTTGGATAAGTTCTTCGGGAGGGGGTTACTTCATCTTGGAGCCCCGGCCAGCGCGCCGGTCTCGCGTAAGGCCCTGGGCGTGCGCACCGCATAGGTATTGTTCTGGAGATTGTAATAGTGCCGTAGCGGAGAGTACTCGCCGCCAACGATCGTCAAGGCGAAAGTATCTGCGGTCATTGCCTCGAAGCTGTGAATGTCGCTTGGTGGCACGACCATCGCGATGTCACCGACTTTCATCATGACCTCCTCCACCACCTTGAGCTCAGAGTGGCCCTCTACGCTTCGGTCATCCACCCGCTCGTAGGTTGTGTGTTTCAGCGAGCCGTTGCACAGCACGATCGCTTCCCATACGCCATGGTCATGCGGCGGGATGAATTTGCCGTTCGGAAACTCATCGAGCTCAAGTGTCAGCTGATCGTCGTAATAGAGCCACTTCGCGTTGTCGATGTGATTGGCCTGGCGCTTGACTCCTAATTTGTACAGGTCGGCTCGCTGAGCCACGGGCAGTGTGGCATCCAGCAGGGCTTGACGCAGCTTGTCGCTGTTGCCGTCACGCTCATAAACTTCAACGGCGTGGATCATCCGAGCCGCGCAGGTGCGGATCGAGCCCGGTGTGTCGGGGTGGGACATGGTGTTGCTCCTCGAAAAAAGAAAGACGCTAGGCGTATCGGAACGTCATGCGGTGCGACTACTGTTGCTCGATTTTCAGGTTGGCGCGCTTGATCGTTTCGGCTGTCCGTATCGCGTCCTGGCGAATGAACTCGGAGAATGTCGCGGGATCGGATACGGTGGGTACCAAGCCGTTATTGGTCAGAGCGCTCGCCACCTCCGGCGAGTTGACCGCGTTGCGAATGTCCCTGCTGATGCGATCACGCAGGCTCTCTGGCATTCCGGCGGGTCCAAACACGCCTATCCAGGAGTGGTAGTGGTAGCCGGGTAAGGTTTCGCCCACCGTGGGAACCTCTGGCAGCAGCGCGGAGCGCTTGTCCGAGGTGATTGCGAGCACTCGTAGCGCGCCGCTCTTGATATGCGGCAGCGCCGCAGTGAACGAAAAGTGACCATACGGAACATGACCACCCAGGACATTGATAATGGCGGGCCCGGTGCCGGCGTGATTCACGGTAACGATTTCGACCCCGGCCATTGCGCGGAACAGTTCACCGCTGAGATGGTCTGCAGCGCCCACGGAGGACGTGGAGAATCCGAATGTCTCCTTGTCCGTGTTTTTCTTCTTGATGTGCGCGATCAGTTCAGTCACGTTCTTGGCCGGGACAGACGGATGAACCATCACCGCATAGCCTTGCGTTGTGACCTGCGAGAGCGGGGTGAGCTGTTTGAGCGGCTCGTAGTCGGGGCGTTTGAACAGCACTGGCGTTGCAACGATCGGACCGTCCCAAACCAGGAGCAGGTTGTGTCCGTCAGGGGCGCTTCTGATCACCACATTTGCGCCGATGATGCCCGAGGCACCGGGCTTGTTCTCGACGACGACCGGCTGGTTCCATTGCTCGGATAGGGCCTTCGCGAGTCGCCTTGCGACGAGATCAGTGCCGCCCCCGGTTCCAACCGGTACTGTGATCGTGACGGTTCTGGTGGGGAAAGTGCCCTGTGCCAAAGCGCCACCGGTCAACACAGCGGTGAGGGCGAACGCGCCGAAGGGGCGCCATGAAAGTCTGCTCATGTTGTCTCCTACGCTGATCTGTCAAAGTTGTCGGCGGTGAAAGTGATTCTGATCCTAGCGCGCGGATTTGGCATGGATAGCGTTTCACGAATTGAATTCCTGACGGGACAGCGATCGATAATCAGCCGAAGATGGACCGGCGCTTCCATCCGCGCCGTTCCTGCCCCTGACGCTCTGCGGGAGGCTAGGCTCGTCAACAGGCTGACTCTCCGGGAGAACGTCGTGAGCCTTAAAGGAATCATCACCAGTGCCGCAGTCGCATTGGCTGCGTTGGCGATATCTGGTGAATCGGTTGGGCAGGCCAGAATGAAAGCGTCGCTCGCGGTGGGTGGCTCTTCTTCCCAGGTTGTGCTGCTCGCCATGAACGTGGCGCGTTCCAAAGGATTCATTCGAGAAGAAGGACTCGATCTCGAGGTGACAGACTTCGGTTCTGGTGCGAAGGGCCTGCAGGCGTTGATCGGACGCAATGTCGATATGACGATCGGTGTCTATGAGCACACCATCAGGATGCAGGCGAAGGGGATGGATATCCGGTCCGTGGTGCTGCACAGCAGCGCACCGGGTATCGCCATCGCGATCACGCGGCAGTTCGCCACAAAATACAAGGGACCGAAAGACCTGAAGGGTGCGCGGATCGGGGTGTCGGCGCCAGGCTCGGCAACTCATCTGCTGCTCAACCAGTTCCTGGTGCAGCACGGTCTGCAGCCTAATGACGTGTCGGTACTGGGTGTTGGGAATACAGCGGGCGCGGTTGCAGCGATTCGCACGGGCGGAGAACTGCAGGCCATCGTCAATTACGACCCGGTGATCACCGAACTGTCAACGGCGGGTGATGTTCAACTGATTCTCGACCTTCGAGCGCTTGATGCAACACGCCAGTTCTTCAAATCAGACTTTGCCTTTCTGAGCACATATGCTCACGGCGACTACATCGACAAGAATCCGGCAGTCATTCAGGCTGTTGTCAACGGGACAGTCAGGGCGCTCCTCTGGATGAAAACCGCGAAGCCCGAGGAAATCCTTGCTGCGGTACCAGAAGAGTACTGGCGCGCGCGCAAAGAGCTCTACCTCGATACGATTCGTATGAATATCCACGGCTTCTCCCCGGATGGGCTGTTGTCGTCAGACGCCGCGCGTACCGTTCTCGAGGGGCTGCTCTCCTACGACAAGGAAGTTAAAGGCGCAAAAATTGATCTTGCAAAAACCTATGACAACCGCTTTGTCATGCGGGCGCTTGAGAAATATCGCGCCCCCAAATGAGCCAGCAATCCGTTTCCGACGTACCGGCGCTCGCGCTGCATGACATCACCTGCACATTTGGAAATTACACCGCGGTCGCCAATACTTCGCTCAGGGTGGCCGATGGCGAGTTCGTGTCGGTCGTGGGGCCCACGGGCTGCGGAAAATCCACCCTGCTGAATGTTGCGGCGGGCTTACTGGCGCCCACCGCTGGTCGTGTAGAAATCTTCGGATCGCCTCTGGTCGGTCTTAACGCACGAGCGGGCTACATGTTTCAGGCTGATGCGCTGATGCCGTGGCGAACCGCGCTCGGCAATGTGATGGCTGGGCTCGAATATCACAAGGTGCCTGAAGACGAGTCAAAGCGGCGGGCGACTGACTGGCTAGAGCGCGTGGGTCTTGGCGGGCACGGGCATCGCTATCCGCATCAGTTATCAGGCGGCATGCGAAAGCGCACTGCGCTGGCCCAGACGCTTATTCTCGATCCCAAGATCCTGCTGATGGACGAACCCTTCAGTGCACTTGATATTCAGACGCGGCAACTGATGGAGAACGAGCTTCTGGAGTTGTGGTCGGCAAATCGCAAGTCGGTGGTGTTCATCACTCATGATCTCGAAGAGGCGATTTCTCTGTCGGATAGGGTGGTTGTTCTGTCTGCTGGCCCTGCCACGCACCCTCTCAGCGACTTTGTCATTGACCTTCCGCGTCCACGCGACGTTTCCGAAATTCGCCTCACACAGCACTTTCTCGAGCTTCACCAGCAAATTTGGAACACGATGCGTGATGAGGTCTTGAAGGCTTACTCGTATAACCGCACGGCGCCCTGAGCGTATGAATAAGCCTGCTATCTCGCGTTCAGTGATGGGCCGAATCCGCCTGTATCAGATCCTGCTTCTGGTGGTGATGCTGGCGCTCTGGCATTTCCTCGTGAAGCTGGAAATTCTGCCGAAGTTTTTCTTCGGCGAACCAGGCAAGGTGTTCGCGACTATGTTTGAGTGGTTCGCGACCGGCGAAATCTGGCCTCATCTTGGCATCACCTTGCTCGAAACGCTGCTCGCGTTTTTCGTTGGATTGGCCCTGGGGGTGGTGGTGGGGCTGTGGCTCGGGCTGAGCAACGCCGCTGCGCTGCTTCTCGATCCCTATATCAAGGCCCTGAATGCCATGCCCCGGGTGATTCTTGGTCCGATTTTCGTGGTGTGGTTCGGGCTGGGTATCTGGTCGAAGGTGATGCTGGGCGTGACCCTGGTGTTCTGCATTGTCTTTTTCAATGTCTTTCAGGGCGTGCGGGAGGTCAGTCCCAACATTCTCGCAAGCGCGCGCATGCTGGGCGCGAATTCACGACAACTGCTGCGCACGGTTTATCTGCCGTCCGCCACCAGTTGGGTGTTTTCCAGCCTGCACACCTCGGTGGGTATGGCCTTTGTTGGCGCAGTCATTGGCGAGTACCTGGGATCGGCGCGCGGCGTTGGATACCTCATTCTCCAGGCCGAAGCGGTTTTCGACGTGAGTGCGGTATTTGCAGGAATTATCGTGCTCACCATTTTTGCATTGCTGCTTGACTGGTGCGTCACGCTGATCGAGAAACGCCTGCTGGTTTGGAAGCCCTCGTGACTCGCGGAGAGTCGACCGCGTTGGTGACACATATCGGCGACGATCTCAGACCGCGCGCGACGGTCGCCCACTTTCAACCGTAAACCGGAAGCGTATCGATCGCGTATTGATGCCGGATCGAACGCGCAAGCTTGGGGTCATGGAGTTCGATCTCGAATACGGACGACTTCCGGATGCCGCCGATCGCGGGCAGGGTGCCGCAGAACATCAGGCAGTGATCGGCTAACTCGCCGTGGCCGTCATGCCACCGGGAGATCAGGTCCAGAGGGTCGAGCATGCTCGTTACGGATCCTTCCTGATAAAGACGGCGCTCGCCCTTCTCGACAATCCACGAGCGAAGCATCAGCTGCGACCAGTGCCCAGACACCTCCTCCCAAGGCCAGAAGGTGGTGGCGATGGGCTTGTCGCACATCTGCTTGG
>JALREG010000012.1 GCA_023253905.1 Burkholderiaceae bacterium | reverse complement strand
CGTCGCGTTCCAGAATGCGAGCGACCGTATAGCGCGAGCAGAGGCGGATCATGTCCTCGAACTTCATCGGCTCGAGCCATTTCGAGTTGAAGTCGACGACAGTTTTCTCTGGATCGAGAATCTTAAAGACCTGCGTCTTGTAGGTTTCGGCGTTGCGTTCGATATCGGCGCGCGTCATGGCGGGGCGCGTTAGGTTGCGGCCGGTGGGGTCGCCGATTAGACCGGTCATGTCGCCGATCAGGAAAATGACGGTGTGGCCAAGATCCTGCAACTGCCGCATCTTGTTCAGGACCACCGTGTGGCCCAGATGCAGATCGGGCGCCGTAGGGTCGAGACCCAGCTTGATCCGCAACGGCTGGCCGGTTGACTCGCTTTTCGCGAGCTTGGCACGCCACTCGGCCTCGACCAGAAGTTCCTCGCAACCGCGAAGCGAAACCGCCAGCGCTTCGCGAACGCGGTCGCTGGCCACTGCGGGCTCGGCGAGAGGGGCGGCTACGGGTCTGGGCGCGCCTTCAGATCGATTCATGAGAGTCCTGGAACGATGATCGAGTGAGAATTTCACGAAAACCAGAGTTTTCCGGTAAGCTTCGCCCTCTAGTTTGCCGGGACAGCAATCCCGAGGGATCTTTTTCCCCGCGAATTGCGCAGGTAGCCCGCAAGTTTATCCGAGTGTTTGTACCCGCCGAATCCCGCTCTACAGGGAAGGCCGGGCAAGCGATCTTCCAACAGCATTGTTTTGGTTCGGTAAGTTTTAGCCCATGTCGATTGCGCCAATTTCCGCTGACGCTTTGACAGTGCTGCCCACCGGGACGCACGCCGTACCGCCATGGCTTGACGTCTTTGATGCGATGGAATCGGCGCTGGCGGCCTGCGGGTCCCAGGCGCAACTCGCAGCAGATTTGCACCGGGCCGAGTGTCTGTGCCTCGCTGGCGTGGCCGCAATGGCTGACGACCTCATACTGTCTCTGCCCGATCCCGCCATCGACCTGTTACAGACCCACGACGCGAGCCGGGCAACTGAGCCTGATGGGGTTTTCGTTTGCGATTTTTCGATCGCGCCCGGCCCGGCCGAGGTTGCGCTCGAGGCGACGCTCACCTCAGAGGCGGTGATCTCTGCGCTGGACATCGCCACAGCCCAGCAAAATGTTTTCTTCCGCGGGGCGGGTTCATCCGATCTCACTCTATCGGCGGGCCAGCCCGACGACGATACTGAAGACGACGTCCCGACCTTGCCCCGACTCACGCTGCGACGCTTCGCGCTCGCCATGGGTACGGTTCTGGGGTTGGGTGCCGTCACTGCGGTAGCCATTGCGCCAGCCACCGACTTTGAGCCTCCATCCATCAGGCTGGTCGTTGAGCAGGTATCCCTTTCTGCGCCTGCCACCGTGGCCGATGACCCGGCGCTTCCTCTGCCCCGGGTCAGTCAGTCTGAGGTGGTTAACCGTGGTGAAACAGTCTCCAGCCTGCTGACGCGACTCGGAGCAAACGACCCCGATCTCGCCAAGTTCATCGGCTCAGACCGCATCGGCAAGCGCCTGCTGCAACTCCAGCCCGGGCGCACGGTCACCGCGGAAATCGATGATGTCGGTGTGGTGCACCGCCTCCAGTACCGACACGGCAACATCGAAATAGACGGTCGCCCGCCCATGCGGGTCACCATTGTTCGCGAGGGCGGGCGTCTCATTGCCACCGAGCAGGCCGTCGAGGTCGACCGCGGCATCGAAGCCCGAGCTGCCGAGATCCGCACTACGCTCTTTGCCGCCACCGATGCAGCCGGTATCCCCGACTCCGTCGCTACGCGCGCCGCCGACATTCTCAGCAACAGCATCGACCTGCGTAAAGACCTGCGCCGCGGTGCGCGCCTTCGCGTGGTCTACGAAACCCTGCGCGAAGCCGACAGCCTCGACCTGCCGGTACCAGGCCGGGTATTGGCGATAGAACTCGAAAGCGGCAACATCCGCCATGAGGCGGTCTGGTTTGAGCACGACGACGGTCGGGCCGCCTACTACAATTTCTCAGGGCAGAGTCTGGTTCGGTCATTCCTGCGCGAACCTATCCAGTACACACGAATCACCTCAGGTTTCAGCGGCTCGCGTCTTCATCCGCTCTTCGGCGATGTTCGGGCTCACACCGGCACCGATTTTGCCGCACCGGTGGGTACCCGGGTCCGGAGCGTTGCCGATGGTATCGTTGATTTCGCCGGCTACAACGGCGGCTACGGGCGCACCGTCATCGTGTCGCACCCAGGCAAAATCACAACGCTCTACGCCCACCTCAATGCCTTTGGCGACGGTGTCACCAAGGGCGCCCGCGTCACCCAGGGACAGGTGATCGGCACCGTGGGCATGACAGGCTGGACCACGGGGCCTCACCTGCACTACGAATTCCGCGTGGGTGGCCGTCACGTCGACCCCATGCGCGCTGTGTTGCCCGAAGGTCGCAAGCTCTCCATGAGCGAGCGTCTGCGGTTCACACCACTCGCCGACACATACCGCGAACACATGGCTCAGATCGGCTCTGCCAGCGCCACTGCTCAGGCCCAGTTCGAGTAACCCTCGCGCCCGGCCCTGCTCCCCGGCGCAACATGTCTTCCCCCGATAGTCGGCTGTTCATCGGCCTGATGTCGGGTACCAGCGTCGACGCTGTCGATGCTGTGCTTGCGCGGATCCACTCTTTCACCCAACGTCTCGAAACGCTGTCGTGCGTGTCCGTGCCGTTTTCGAATGACCTGCGGCAGTCCATCCAGACGCTACAAGCGCCGTCCGCAGGCGAACTCGAGTTGGCCGCCAGAGTGGCGCTCAAACTCGCTCATCTTTACGCTGAGGCCGCGCAGCGAGCCCTCGATCGCGCAGGCTTCACAGCCCGCGACATCACCGCGATCGGTGCCCATGGGCAGACGGTTCGGCACCGCCCCGCCGAAGGCTTTACGCTCCAATTGCTGAACGCCGCGCAGCTTGCTGAAACAACTGGCATTCCCGTGGTTTATGACCTGCGCCCCGCGGACATCGCGGCGGGCGGACAGGGCGCGCCCCTGGTCCCCGCTTTTCACGCCCATGTCTTCGCTGATCAATCCGAATGCCGTGCCGTGGTGAATATTGGAGGCATTGCCAACATCAGCGTGCTCCCGGCTACCACCCCCAACAGTACCTCTCAGGTTCTCGGTCACGACACGGGCCCTGGCAACACGCTGCTCGATCAATGGCATGAACGCCACCAGGGCAAACGCTTCGATGCGGGCGGCGCCTGGGCTGCTGGCGGCACCGCCAACCCAGGGCTCCTCGCGGCAATGCTGGCCGATGAGTATTTTCACCGACCGCCCCCAAAGAGCACTGGCCGAGACGACTTCAATCTTGATTGGTTGGACCGTCACCTGCGGACGTATGCTTCAGCCCATGGCGGCCAACTTCTGGCGCCTCGCGACGTGCAGGCTACGCTCTCAGAGCTGACCGCCACCACAATCGCTCTGGCGTGCGAGCCAGCCACCCCGGGGCAGGTGTTTTTGTGTGGCGGCGGGGTTTACAACGCCGATCTGATGCGAAGGATCAGCCAGAAGCTATCCCAATGCCGCGTGGCGAGCACTGAAGTGATAGGTATTGATCCGATGGCTGTGGAAGCGGCAGCGTTTGCCTGGCTGGCCGCACGGCGGGTAGACGCTCTACCGGGGAATTTACCCACCGTCACCGGCGCAGCGAGCAGCCGGGTACTGGGGTCGGTAGCCGACCCGTGGGGCCGACTCCGGACCTGACCCAGCCCTGATCAAACCGAGAACGACGAACCGCACCCGCAGGTGGTGGTGGCGTTTGGGTTCTTGATGACAAACTGCGAGCCCTCGAGATCGTCTTTGTAATCGATCTCGGCACCCACCAGATACTGATAGCTCATGGCATCGATCAGAAGGTGCACACCGTTCTTTTCCATCACGGTGTCATCGTCGTTGGTTTCTTCGTCAAACGTGAAACCATATTGAAAGCCCGAGCACCCGCCGCCCTGCACAAACACGCGAAGCTTGAGAGACGGATTACCCTCTTCGTCAATGAGCTGCTTGACCTTGCTCGCCGCGCTTTCGGTGAAGACGAGCGGGGCTGGCATTTCGGCAATGGCGTTCATGGTTTTTCTCCCTTGACTCAACAGCAGAGTGTAGCTCAGGGCAGCACAGGAATCTGGGTCAATCCCATTTCTTCGGGGAGGCCAAACATCAGGTTCATCACCTGCACCGCCTGTCCCGAGGCACCCTTCACCAGATTATCCTCCACCACCAGCACCATCAGCAGGTCGCTCTCCGGCGGGCGATGCACCGCGATCCGGGCCATGTTCGATGCCCGCACGGACCGGGTGTCAGGCGTAGACCCTGCGGGCATCACATCCACGAACGGCTCGGCGGCGAAGTATGCCTCATAGAGCGCCTGCAGATCTGCAGCGCGGCCAGCCGGCGTGAGCCGCGCATAGAGGGTTGAGTGGATGCCCCGAATCATCGGCACCAGATGCGGCGTGAACACGAGGTTGACGGGCTGCCCCGCAATCGCCGAGAGGCCCTGGCGGATTTCAGGCCAGTGGCGATGGCCACTCACCCCGTAGGCCTTGAAATTGTCCGAAGCCTCGGCAAGGAGGGTGTGAACCTCCGCTTTCCGGCCGGCGCCCGACACCCCGGACTTGCAGTCCGCGATGATGCCGGTGGGATCGATGAGCGGCGGTCCACCGGCTTTTGCTGCGGCCAGCACCGGCAAGAGCCCAAGTTGAACCGATGTGGGATAACACCCCGGCATGCCGACCACTCGCGCTTTGCGGATGGCCTCGCGGTTGACCTCGGGCAGGCCATAGACCGACTCGGCAAGAATGTCGGGACAGCTGTGCGGCATCTTGTACCAGCGTTCGAACTCCGCCGTGTCCTTCAGCCGGAAGTCAGCGGCAATATCAATCACCCGGACACCCGCCGCAAGCAATTCGGGCGCCTGAGCCATCGCCACGCCGTGCGGCGTCGCAAAGAACACTACATCGCAGCCGGTGAGCGGGGCCTTGGCGGGCTCGCTGAACGCGAGGGACACCCGTCCCCGCAGCGACGGAAACATTTCGGCCACCGGCATGCCGTCTTCTTTGCGGGACGTGATGGCGTGTAGCGCCACTTCGGGGTGCTGGGCAAGCAGCCGGAGCAGCTCCACCCCGGTGTAGCCAGTGCCGCCAACGATGCCAACCTTGATCATGTTCGACTCTCCCGAGATTCAGGTGCAACAGCCCATGGGCTCCGCATGGTGCGATACACGAAAAAAAGCCGCCCGATAGGCGGCTTTTTGCAGCGGGTTGCGCGCGGGGCGCGGGGCGCCCCAGCCGCGATCAACGCTTCGAGAACTGCTTCCGACGCCGCGCTTTGTGCAGACCGACTTTCTTACGCTCAACCTCTCGCGCATCACGCGTGACCAGCCCCGCCGCCGACAGCGCAGGCTTCAGCGTTGCGTCATAGTCGATCAGTGCGCGGGTGATGCCGTGACGAACCGCACCGGCCTGGCCAGTTTCGCCACCACCATGCACGTTGATCTTGACGTCAAACACGCCGAGGTTGTTGGTGAGTTCGAGTGCTTGCCGGGCCACCATGCGGCCGGTTTCCCGAGCGAAGTATTGGTCCAACGGACGGCCATTGACCACCACCTTGCCCGTACCACGCTTGAGGAATACGCGTGCAACAGAGGTTTTGCGACGCCCAGTGCCGTAGTAGTAATCACCGATCATGGTCAGATCTCCAAGGCCTTCGGTTGCTGGGCCGTATGCGGATGGGTGCCCTCCGCGTAGACCTTCATTTTCTTGATCATGGCGTAGCCGAGCGGGCCTTTGGGCAGCATGCCCTTGACCGCCTTCTCGAGCGCACGGCCAGGGAACCGGCTTTGCATTTTGCCAAACGAGGTTTCGCTGATGCCGCCGGGATAACCGCTATGGCGGAAATAACGCTTGCCTTCGGCCTTGTTGCCGGTGACGCGGATGTGTGCGGCGTTGACCACCACAATGAAATCGCCGGTATCAACATGCGGGGTGAATTCCGGTTTGTGCTTGCCGCGGAGACGGTGAGCGATTTCAGCAGCCAGCCGGCCAAGCACCTTGTCGGTGGCATCGATCACAAACCAGTCGCGCTTTACTTCGTGCGGCTTGGCGGAGAAAGTCTTCATATATCTGCTCTGGCAGGGTTTATCCGCGCTTCGGTGATTGCTGCCCGACACGAGCGATCATCTTCTGCATTTCGGCTTCTGCATTTCAGCTTCTGCCCTTCGATCACTGCGTCTTGCGCTTCACCCCGGCCCTATCTAGACGCCGTCTTTCACTAAGCGCCGCCCCTCTGTAAGAAGCATGAATCAAAGCGCAAAGCGAATGGTTTTCGCGGAAAGCCTTCTATGCTATCAGGACTCGCCCGCCCAAGTCAAAACGAATCCGGAAAGCGCACCGGGAAGTGTCCCACCAGGGGGCTCGCCCGACCAACATCCCCGCAGAAGCGCCAGGCGAAAAAAAAACCCGACCCTTTGACGGGGCCGGGTTGAATCCACCTTTTGGAGGAGGGTGGAGGAGACACTGAGAGGCTGGAGACCCAACCAACAACCCGAATGCTACGGAAATCAGTTGTGCAACGCAAGAGCGCCATCCGCCGCGGGGGTGAAATTCGACACAGTTTTCCTATTACTGTCGCAGCACACCAACAAATCACCGTAAGTGTCTGATCTTAATCAAAGCAAGACGGTCTAAGCGTCCTAGGAAATACGCGCATCCCGAAACCGAAGACCCTACGCCTCAATTAACGAAGCCCGAGTCGGAAACAGGGATTGCGCAGTGCAACATTGGTATGGAGGCCGGCTGGCAGATAATGCCGACGATCGACACACAGGCCGCGACCATCCCGCGCCACCGCCCCCTTCAAGCCCTGGAGCACACACCATGAAAGCAAGCGTCAGTTGGACCGGCCCCGGCGGAATGAGCTTTGTCGCCGAAACCGGGAGCGGCCATGCGGTTCTGATGGACGGCGCAGTCGAAGGGGGCGGACGCAACCTGGCGCCGCGCCCCATGGAGATGGTGCTGCTCGGCACCGGCGGTTGCACCGCCTACGACGTGGTGGTGATTCTCATGAAAAGCGGGTTGGACGTCCGCGGCTGCGAAGTGAGGCTGGAGGCCGTACGCGCCGAGGCCGATCCCAAGGTTTTCACGCGCATCCATTTTCATTTCGTAGTTCGCGGCCGCGGGTTGAAGCCAAATATCGTCGAGCGGGCCATCAAGCTGTCCCACGACAAATATTGTTCGGCCTCGGCCATGCTTGCCCACACGGCGGAAATCAGCACCAGCTGGGAAGTCGTTGAAGACTGAGGGTGCCTGACCGCGCCCCCGCGTTCTCGCTCAGACCCGATGCGCCACCGTGGTCATCACCCGTGCAGCCGCACGCATCCCTTGCTGAACGACCGTTGGGAGCTCTGCCCCACCCATTTCATGCGCGCGTCGCGCATGCGCGGTTTCGTCGCGCTGCATGGCCTCAACGATCTGCCTGGAACGCTGATCGGCAGCAGGTAAGCGGTTGAGGTGGGACCCCAGATGCGCCTCCACCTGGCGCTCGGTCTCGGCCATGAAGCCCAGGCTCCAGCGGTCGCCCACGCGCCCTGCCACCAGTCCCATGGCAAGCGAACCGGCAAACCACAAGGGGTTCAGGAGCGAAGGCGACGCCCCGAGCTCATCCAGCCGCGATCGCGTCCAGGCAAGATGGTCGGCCTCCTCGCGCGCCGCCCCAAGAAAGTATTCACGCAGTGCCGGGTCGGACGTGCTCGCCGCCTGCCCCTCATAGAGCGCCTGCGCGCAGATTTCGCCGACATGGTTCACCCGCATCAGCGCGCCCGACAGCCTGCGCTCGGGTTCGGTGAGGTCAA
>JALREG010000401.1 GCA_023253905.1 Burkholderiaceae bacterium | reverse complement strand
GGCGT
This sequence comes from Burkholderiaceae bacterium, assembly GCA_023253905.1. Next base: position 4,795 of record JALREG010000401.1, on the reverse strand, counting down.
GGTGGCCGCGCGGATGAACGCCGGATCATCGTCATCGTTGGCAATCAGCCTGAGATAGGCGATCAGGTCGCGAATTTCGGCGCGTTCAAAAAAAGACTGGCCCCCGGACAGCACATAGGGGATATTTTCCTTGCGCAGCCACTGCTCAAACACCCGTGACTGATGATTGCCGCGATACAGAATCGCATAGTCACGCCAGGCGGCGCGTCGCTCAAAGCGGTGCGCATGGAGCCGCATCACCACCGATTCGGCCTCCGCTTCCTCGTTGGCACACGGCACCACCTGGATCGCATCGCCGGTGCCGTGCTCGGACCACAGCTTCTTCTCATGCAGCTTCGGGTTGTTGGCAATCAGCCGATTGGCGGCGCCGAGGATCGTGAGGCTGGAGCGATAGTTCTGCTCGAGCTTGAAGAGCTTTAACGCCGGAAAATCGGTCTCCAGCCGGTGCAGATTATCGAGTGTGGCGCCGCGCCAGCCGTAGATCGCCTGATCATCATCGCCCACCGCGGTGAATGCCGCTCTCGGCCCGGTGAGGAGCTTGAGAAGTTCGTATTGCGCGGCGTTGGTGTCCTGGTATTCATCGATCAGCAGGTAACGCAGACGCTCGCGCCAGCGCTGCGCAAGATCAGCGTGTTCGGACAGAAGCTTGACCGGCAGCAGGATCAGATCGTCGAAATCAACCGCCTGGTAGGCGGTGAGCGTAGCGGCATGCTCGCGCCAGGCGCGAGCGATCGCATGCTCGGCGGCCTGGGTCGACTGGTCGGCCGCCAGATCAGGATCGAGCAGCGCATTTTTCCAGAGCGAGATCTGGTGCTGGGCGTGGCGAATCAGCTTTCGGTCGGTGGTGGCGAGCGCGCCTGCGAGAATGCCCGCGCAATCATCGGAATCGAGGATGGAAAAACTTCGCTTGAGCCCCAGTCGCTCGCCGTCCTGCCGCAAAATTTGCATGCCCAGCGAATGAAAAGTGCTCACCAGCGGTCGCCGGCCCTTGGGCAGCGTAATGATTTTCTGCAGCCGCTCGGCCATTTCCTGAGCAGCCTTATTGGTGAACGTGATCGCACCGATAGCCTCGGGTGCGAAACCACTCTCGATCAGATGCACCATCTTGTGCGTGATCACGCGGGTCTTGCCGCTTCCGGCACCCGCCAGCACCAGGCAGGGCCCATCCAGGTGGCGAATCGCCGCGCGCTGCGCGTCATTGAATGTTGCCGACATCGGATCAGATTTCTGCAGGATCGACTTCAAGCTGCCAGCGGGCGCGGGTCTTCAGCTCGCGAAGGCTCGCGAGCCAATGCGGCAGGAACGCATGAAGCGCCGGTCGGGCCGTCGCCTCGACCAGCAGTTGGGCGCGCTCTCGCCCCTTGAGGCGAGCAAGCGGCATCGGCACCGGGTCAAAGAGCTGCACCGGTGCCTCGGGGTCGGCGGTACGCAACGGCTCGGCGAGTTCGCGCGCTGCGGTGAGAAAGGCGAGCGCCTCATCGAGCGTACCGGCATCGGCACGCAGCAAGGCCTGATGGGCAAAGGGCGGCATCGCCGCCTCGCGCCGTTCGAGCAAGAGCGCATCGGCAAAGCCGCTGTAATCGTGGCGCTTCAGGAACTCAAAGAGCGGATGCGTGGGGTAGCGCGTCTGCACCAGCACGTGGCTCGACGACACCTCACGGCCGGCGCGCCCGGCCACCTGCATGAGCGTGGCAAACAGCCGCTCGGGCGCACGAAAATCGGCGCAGAAGAGACCGGCATCACCATCGACCACCACCACCAGGCTCAGGCGCCGAAAATCGTGGCCCTTCGCAAGCATCTGGGTACCCACCAGCAGATCGACTTCGCCGTCGTGAACGGCGGCGATCAGAGCCTGGGCAGCTCCCCGGCGAGCGGCGACATCGCGATCGAGCCGGGCAATGCGCTGGCCGGGGAACTGCGAAGCGAGCTCCTCTTCCAGCCGTTGCGTGCCGCGCCCGAGACCAGCGAGCCCAAGGTTGCCGCACTCCGGACAGGCGCGTGGTACGGGCGAGGCACCCCCGCAGTGGTGACAGACCAGCTGGTAACGGGGGGGACGCGTTCCGCCCGCTGCGGCCCGGTGCAGCACCCGCCAGGCCGAGCACTCGGGGCAGCCGCTCAGCCAGCCGCAGGCGTCGCACCCCAACACTGGTGCATAGCCACGGCGATTGATGAATACCAGCGCCTGCTCGCCTCGGGAAAGCGTCTCAGCGATGGCGGTCTGAGCTTGCGGAGCGAGCGCAGACTCACCTCGTAAGCCACGCACATCAATGAGTTGTAATTTCGGCAATGCCCCGCCACCGATCCGGGATGGCATCTCAAGCAGCCGGTATCGGCTGCGCCGTGCCGCCCGCCAGGTCTCGATCGATGGCGTCGCCGACCCCAGCAGCACCGGCACGCCGCACTCGCGCGCGGCGGCCACCGCGAGGTCGCGCGCCGAGTAGTGAAGGCCGTCCTGCTGGCGGTAGGAGGCGTCGTGCTCCTCATCGACCACGATCGCGGCAAGGCCAGGGAGGGGGGTGAGCACCGCCAGCCGGGTGCCGATCACAACGCGAGCCCGCCCTTCGACTGCAGCCACCCAGGCCCGGGCGCGCTCGGCTTCGCCCAGGCCACTGTGCAACACCGCCACCGACTGCGCCGGAAAGCGCCCGGCGACCAGGCCGGCGAGCTGTGGGGTGAGCGCGATCTCCGGCACCATGAGAAGAAGCTGCGCGTCCGGCCGGGCCGCGAGGATGGCTTCAAACCACCGCAGATAGACCTCGGTTTTGCCGCTACCAGTCACGCCGTGAAGCACCGAGACGCTGAAGCCACTCGACGCGCAGAGCGCATCGAGCACGCGCTGCTGATCGGCCCCCAGCGGCTGGCCGGCTGCTGACCGGCTGGCGACTGCGCGGGGGGTCGGTCGGTCAGACGCAGTGAGCGGAGCCGCAGACGTGGGAACTCTGTGCGCGACCGCGGGCTCGGCGCTTCGTGGGTCGCCCGCGCCAGCGACTTCGACTGCACTCGGGCTCGCCCCGACACTGCCCCCCTCGCCCTTGTCCGCCCCTACCGTGTCCGCCCCTACCGTATCCGCATCTACCGCGCCCCCCTCGCCCACCCCGCGGCCAGCGCGGCGCGCGCGGGCAAACGCGCTCGACCGTGCTTTAGGCGAGGGCGGAGTACGCAACGTCCGTGGCACGGCCAGCAACGCGAATTCACCCACCGACCGGTGGTAATACCCGGCCGCGAAGCGCAGCAACGCAAACCAGCTTGCCGGCAGCGCCGGTGCATCCTCGAGACGGGACTCGATCGCCTTCAACCGCTCGGGCGCCAGATCGCTCTGGGCGCAGAGTTCGAGCACGAAACCGATCCGCCGGCCGGTCCCCCAGGGCACCTGAACCCAGTCCCCGGGCGCCAGCCGACCGGCGAGCGCCGACCCGATCCGGTAGTCGAACCAGGGCGCAATCGGGACATCCAGGGCGATCCGCGCAATTCCCGGATCAGCGGCGAAACCAGAATTCACTTTAAGTTTGAGGCTTAATCCGAGACCCTTGAACGGGAATTCCAGCTCATCAACAAAAGCTGTGGATAACTCTGTGGGTAGCTACCGAATAGCACCGCCAAGTGCTTGTCAAACCTTGATCTGGAGTCGGTTGCCCGTTTTTTGCGCAATTCTACGCTCTTTTAAATCAATCACTTAGCGAAGGGGGCCTGCAGCAGGGAGACGGCCATGAATGCAGCACGGGAATGCCCCGTCACTGTGCATAAGTCAGCGGCCACCCGCTCGCAAACCCTGATTTTTCGCGCCTTGGCGAGGCGCGCCGCCACGCGCTCGCGACTAAAGTGAGGACGCGCTCGCGCCGCGACGCCTTTGTTCCTTGCTGTACGCGTGTACGGCCTCTACCAGCGCTGTGACCGACTCGGGCGGGGTGAACTGGGAAATGCCATGGCCCAGATTGAACACATGGCCGATTCCGGCCTGCGGCACGCCGAAACTTTCGAGCGCCTTCAGCGCTTCGCCTCGGATTTGCTCCGGGGCAGCCATCAGCACCATGGGGTCGAGATTACCCTGGATGGCACACCGCGCCCCCACGCGGGCACGCGCCTGACCGAGGTTCACCGTCCAGTCGACCCCCACACCGTCGCAGCCCGTGGCAGCGATTTCCTCCAGCCAGAGTCCGCCCCCCTTGGTGAACACAATCACCGGGACCTGGACACGACGCGTGCCGACCACCCTGCCGCTGGCATCGACCTCGGGTTCGTCGCGCTCGCGCCGCAGGCGATCAATCACCTGCCGGATCGGCCCCAGCGAAAATTTCTGGAATGCGCCATCAGCCAGCGCGCCGCCCCAGGAGTCAAAAATCATGAGCGCCTGCGCGCCCGCCTCGACCTGGGCGTTGAGGTAGTCGGCCACCGCCTGCGCATTAACCTCGAGGATGCGCTTCATGAGGTCGGGGCGACGGTAAAGCATGCTCTTTACCTGGCGGAAATCATCGCTGCCGCCGCCTTCGACCATGTAGCAGGCAAGCGTCCAGGGGCTGCCCGAAAATCCAATCAGGGGAACCCGGCCACCCAGCGCGCCGCGGATCGTACTGACGGCCTTCATCACGTAGCCGAGCGAGTCAGCTGGATCGGGCGAGGCGAGCGCCGCCACGGCCGCCTCATCCCGAACCGGGCGTTCGAATTTCGGGCCCTCGCCCTCGGCAAAATAAAGCCCCAGGCCCATGGCGTCGGGCACGGTCAGAATGTCCGAGAACAGAATCGCGGCATCAAGCGGATAGCGATCGAGCGGCTGCAGCGTCACCTCGCAGGCCAACTC
>JALREG010000360.1 GCA_023253905.1 Burkholderiaceae bacterium | reverse complement strand
TGCGCACATGTCGGTGATGCCCTGCACATTGGCGTGGCCCCTGAGCGCGTTCACTCCGCCGCCCGGCCGACCCATGTTGCCCAGCAGCAGCTGGATCATGGCCATGGTGCGGATGTTCTGTGAGCCCACCGAATGCTGCGTCCAGCCAAGCGCATAAAGAATCGTCATCACCTTGTCGGTTGCTGACGTCTCGCCCAGCATCTCCGCCACCTTCAGGAACTGATCCTTGGGCGTACCGGTGATCCTGCTTACCAGCTCCGGTGTGTAGCGCGAGAAGTGCTTCTTCATGAGCTGGAACACACACCGCGGGTCCTGCAGCGTGTCATCGGTTTTCACGAAACCATCGGGCCCCATCTGGTAGCCCCAGCTCGCCTTGTTGTAGCTCCGCGAGCCCTCGTTGTAGCCGGTGAAAAAGCCGTTGTCGAAGCCGTATTCATCCTTGACCAGGAAGCTCGCGTCGGTATTGAGCTTCACATAGTCGAGATGAATCTTGTTGTTCGTGAGCAGATAGTTGATGACGCCGGCCAGAAACGCGATGTCAGTACCGACGCGGATCGGCGCGTAGTAATCGGCCACCGCTGCACTGCGCGTGAACCGCGGGTCAACAACAATGAGCTTTGCCTTGCGGTGCTGCTGCGCCTCGGTCACCCATTTGAATCCGCAGGGGTGCGCCTCGGCGGCGTTGCCGCCCATGATCAGAACGAGATCCGTGTTCTTGATGTCGTTCCACGAGTTGGTCATCGCTCCGCGACCGAATGTCGGGCCCAGACTGGACACCGTCGGTGCGTGTCAGATGCGCGCTTGCGTATCGACTGCGACCATTCCCAGGCCGCGCGCCATCTTGACAGAGAGATAACCGGATTCGTTGCTGATTGCCGAGGACACGAGGAAACCGGTGGTGTTCCAGCGGTTCACTGTGACGCCAGCGTCGTTCTTCAGAATGAGGTTGGCATCGCGGTCGGCCTTCATGTGGCGGGCGATGCGGGTGAGGGCCTCATCCCAGGACACCGTTTTCCAGTCTTTCGAGCCGGGCTCGCGCACCTGAGGGTGCTTCAGACGGTTGGGTGACTGGATCATGTCCATCACACCGGCACCCTTGGGGCACAGGGTGCCGCGATTGACCGGGTGATCGGGGTCGCCCTCGACATGGACGATCGAAGACTTGACGTTCTTCGATTTGTCGCCGAGCGAGTACATGATCATCCCGCAGCTGACCGAGCAATACGGACAGGTGCTGCGGGTCTCGGTGGTCCGAGCCAGCTTGAAGTTACGCGTCTCGGCGATCGCCTCGGTGGGCGAGAAGCCGAGCGCTGCGAGACTCGAACCAATGAGTCCCGCGCTGCTGACCCGGAAAAACTGCCTCCGGTTCATATCCATGATGAAGTGATCCTCCTGCCCAGTGGGGCCGATAAGTAACGAACCCGGTCGGTGATCCGACTCTTGTTATGTGCATCGCCTTTTGAACGGCCACGGTTTGAACGGATGTCAAACGCGACCGCACATCAGATACGCCGACCCGACAGACGGCCGAAATCCAGCCGGTGTTCAGGACAAAACCGGAGTGTGCTCTCGCTTCGTGAAAAAGGAAATACCCGCCCCGGGTTTCCCCGTGGATCGGTGCCTGACGGCGGAGCAGGCGGCCCGGGCCGGGTGTACCGAAGAGCGGCGGGTTACCGCAGGAGTGGTGTCGGGCGGACAGGCCCCGACCGGCGCCCGTCCGTTGCGCTCAGGCGTAGGCGGCGAGCGCGCCTTTCATCTTCTGGAGCGCCTTGACTTCGATCTGCCGTATCCGCTCAGCCGACACGCCAAACTCGTCGGCGAGTTCATGCAGCGTCATGGCGCCCCCCTCGGCTTCATCGCGCAGCCACCGGGTCTCGATAATCCGACGGCTTCGCGCATCCAGCGATTCCAGCGCCTGTGTGAGGCCCTCGCCCTGCAGCCGGTCGTAGTGACGCGCCTGCAGGCGTTGCAGTGGCTCGGTGTCGGGGGCGGCCAGATAGGCGATAGGCGCGTAGTCTTCCTCGCCGTCGTCGGTCTGGCCTTCCAGTGCCACGTCGCCTCCTGCCAGCCGGGTTTCCATCTCAACCACGTCGATGTTTCGAACATTGAGCTCCCGCGCCAGGGCGTCGATCTCAGCGTCGGTCATCGCCCGATTGCTTGATTTGTGCGATCGCAGATTGAAGAAGAGCTTACGCTGCGCCTTGGTGGTGGCCACCCGCACCAGCCGCCAGTTGCGCAGGATGTATTCATGAATCTCGGCCTTGATCCAGTGGAGAGCGAACGACACCAGGCGCACACCACGCTCGGGGTCAAAGCGCTTGACCGCTTTCATGAGACCGATATTGCCTTCCTGGATGAGGTCGGCGTGCGGCAGACCGTAACCCAGATACTGCCGTGCGACGGATACCACCAGCCGCAGGTGCGACATCACCAGTTCGCGGGCGGCCTCCAGATCCGTATGTTCGCGGAAGCGCCGGGCGAGTTCTGACTCCTGCTCAGCGGTCAGCATGGGCAACCGGTTGACGGCCGAGATGTAGGCGTCGATATTTCCGACCGGCGGCAGCGCGACGGCCGCGCCGGCGGCGCCACTCGGCACGAGTGCAGTCGAAACGAAAGACATGGTGTGCGTTCCTTCAGATGGGTTGACGACGGAGACGGTCGGTTCCTGACTCATCAGTCACCAAAATGTTAGCACTCTCGGCCGATGAGTGCCAAGACCAGGTCACCGCGCAATGTGGATAAATCGTGACGCGGGTCACGACGTCGGGCGTCGCCCAGGGCTCAGCCGATCAGCGCGGCGGCAAATTCGTCTGCGCTGAAGGCCTCGAGGTCTTCCAGCGCCTCGCCCACCCCGATGAACACCACGGGAACGGGGCGGTCGCGACGGGTGTGGGCGAGCGCGACCAGCGCGCCACCCTTGGCGGTGCCGTCGAGCTTGGTCACGATGAGTCCGGTGAGGCCCAGCGCCTCGTCGAAGGCTGCTACCTGGGCGAGCATGTTCTGGCCTGTGTTGCCATCGAGTACCAGCAGCACCTCATGGGGCGCCGCGTCCATGGCTTTGCCGATCACACGCTTGACTTTGCGCAGTTCGTCCATGAGGTGGAGCTGGGTGGGGAGCCGGCCCGCCGTATCGATCATGACCACGCCCACGCCGCGGGCTCGTGCGGCGCTCACCGAGTCGAAGGCCACCGCCGCCGGGTCGCCGCCCTGTTGCGCGATCACGTCAACCGAATTTCTTGCGCCCCACTGTGCGAGCTGCTCGCGGGCGGCGGCTCGGAAGGTGTCGCCCGCCGCGAGCAGCACCGATTTGCCCTCGCGCTGCAGGTGGCGTGCGAGCTTGCCGATGGAGGTGGTTTTCCCTGCGCCATTGACCCCCGCGACCATCATCACCAGCGGCTGTGCACGATCAATGTCGATGCCCCGCTCGAAGGGCCGCATCAATTGTGCGATCAGCTCGCGCAGGCAGGTTTTCACTTCGCTCGCGTCGGTGATCCGGCGGTCGCGAACCGTTCGTTTCAGCTCATCAAGCAGCCATTGCGTGGCGGCAACGCCGGTGTCACTGGTAAGGAGCGCGGTTTCGAGCTCCTCGAACAGGGCCTCGTCGACCGGCACGCCGGTAAACAGGGTTGCGAGGCTGTTTCGCGTCCGGGCGAGGCCTGCGTTCAGCCGCTTGAACCAGGAGGCCCGGGATGGGGGGGCGGCCGATGGGGGGGCGGCCGGTGTGGGGACCCCCGATGGGGCCTCGCTGACGGGTGCAGCGACCGCGCTGGCCAAGACCTCGGCCGTCAGTGCCTGTCCGGACGCCCCAAGCGCGGCGGGCGTCTGCGCAGACGCATCCGGGCTTGGTGTGGGTGGGGACTTTTTGCGACGAAAGAATCCGAACATGGCTACACTCAATCTTCCATTCTAGCCTTGGCTTCCCCTTGAACCCGTTTACCTCGATGTCCCGCCGGGCGCTGTGGCCCCTCGCTGTTTCGTTCGCGCTTACCCTCGCGGGCTGGGCTGTGCGCGCCGAGGCATCCGGCGCCATCGCGCATGAACGCACTCTGCCAAACGGACTCAAGGTGCTGGTGAAGGAAGACCGCCGTGCACCGACGGTGGTCCACCTGATCGCCTACCGAGCCGGATCGGTCGATGAGGTGAACGGTCGCACCGGCGTGGCCCACGCGCTCGAGCACATGATGTTCAAGGGCACCCGCACCGTGCCGTCGGGCGAGTTCTCGCGCCGAGTGGCGGCGATGGGCGGCCGCGAAAATGCGTTCACGACGCGCGACTACACCGGCTATTTCCAGCAGATTCCCTCGGCGCGCCTGTCTGAGGTGATGGCACTCGAAGCCGACCGCATGACCAACCTGGTGTTATCGGCCGAAGCTTTCGCGACCGAGCGCGAGGTCGTGATCGAGGAGCGGCGCCTGCGCACCGAAGACCGCGCGCGGTCTCGGGTTTACGAGCAGCTGATGGCGCTCTCCCTCACCGCCTCGCCTTATCGGCAGCCGGTGATTGGCTGGATGAGCGACCTGCGGGCAATGACAGTGGCCGACCTCGAAGACTGGTACCGCACCTGGTACGCCCCGGGTAATGCCACGCTGGTGGTGGTGGGTGATGTGTCTGCACCTGAGGTGTTTGCGCTCGCCGAGCGCCACTACGGCACGATCACCCCGCGCGGGTTGCCCGCTCGAAAGCCCCAGGATGAACCCCCCCAGACCGGACTCCGGTCCGCGGTGGTGAAGGCGCCCGCGGAAACCGCTTACCTGCTCATGGCCTACCGCGTGCCCAAACTCGACCGGATCGATGGCGCGATCGAGCCCTTTGCGCTCGAGATGCTCTCTGAGGTGCTGGCGGGAGATGAGAACGGTCGCTTCACGCGCGAACTCGTACGCCGGCAGCGGGTCGCCGACAGCGCCGGAGCGGGCTATGGGCTCACCGGCCGGGGACCTGGCCTGTTTACGCTGAGCGGCGTGCCTGCTGCCGGACGCAGCGTCGCCGAGCTGCAGCAGGCACTTCGCGAGCAGATTGCCCGGGTGGCGGCTGAGGGGGTCGACGAACGCGAGCTCGAACGCATCCGGATCGGCTATGTCGCCTCGCGGGTCTACCAGCGCGACTCACTCATGTCGCAGGCGATGGAATTGGCGGGCCTCGAGATGGCGGGCTTTTCTCATGCGGACGCTGACCGGCTGCTTGAGCGGGTACGCGCTGTGACGAGCGATGACGTGAAGGCGGTGGCTGCGCGCTATTTTGGTGATGATGAGCTCACGGTCGTCACGCTTGATCCGCAGCCGCTGTCGGGGGCGCGTCCGGCGCCGCGCGGCTTTTCAGGGAGGCACTGAGATGTTTCTAAGCTCGGTTCATAGCCTCTGGCGGCTGTTGCGTGCTGTGCTTGTGCTCGGCTCGGGGCTTTTCGCGATGCCCGCACTGGCGGTGTTGCCGATCGAGTCCTGGACCACGGCGAGTGGGACACGGGTGCTGTTTGTGCGCGCCGATGCCATCCCGATGCTCGATCTGCAGATCGATTTCGATGCCGGTGGCCGGCTGGTGGCGCCCGAGCGTCTGGGTCTTGCCTCGATGGTCAATGCCATGCTTGCCAAGGGTGCGGGTGAGCTCGACGAGGCAGCCATCGCCGAGCGTTTTGCACTCACTGGCGCGGGCCGCGGGGGCGGTGCGGGCGATGACAGCGCCTCGGTGTCGCTACGCAGTCTCACCAGCGAGCCTCAATTGTCGCGCGCGGTCGAACTGCTTGCGCTCCTCCTCGCAAAACCCACTTTTCCCCAGCCGGTGCTTGAGCGCGAAAAGGCGCGGGTGATCGCGAGTCTTCGCGAGTCAGCCACGCGTCCCGAGACCCTGGTGCGGCGAAATTTTGGCGCTCTCCTCTACGGTGACCATCCCTACGGTCGCCATGCCGATCCCGAGACCGTCGCTGCGATTGGGCGCGATGACCTGGTTCGCTTTCATGCCGCGCACTATTCGGCCCGCCGCGCGGTCATCTCGATGATCGGCGCGATCACCCGCGAGCGCGCAGCCGCCATCGCGGAGGAACTCACGCGCGGGCTGCCGGCGGGCACTGACTCGCCGCCCCTTGCTCCGCTGCCTGGTGCTCCCGGTCGCGCCGAGCGACGCATCGAACACCCAGCCTCGCAGAGCCATGTACTGGTCGGGCAGCGCGGCATTGCGCGCGGCGACCCCGATTTCTTCGCACTCACCGTGGGCAACTATGTGCTGGGCGGGGGCGGGTTCGTGTCGCGGCTCTATGGCGAGGTGCGTGAAAAGCGCGGTCTTGTCTACAGCGTCTCATCCTATTTTTCGCCGCAAATTCAGCCCGGGCCGTTTGTGATCGGCCTGCAGACCCGCAAAGACCAGGCCGATCAGGCTCTCGGCGTGGTGCGTGAAGTGCTTGAGCGTTTCGTGATAGAGGGCCCGACCGCTGAAGAACTGGCCGCGGCCAAATCGAACCTGATGGGCGGCTTTGCCCTGCGTATCGATTCCAACGGCAAGATCCTCGCGCAGCTGTCGGCCATCGGGTTCTACGGCCTGCCGCTCGACTGGCTTGAACGCTGGACCGACCGGGTTGCAGCGGTGACGCTGAACGATGTGCGAGCCGCGTTCGAACGCCATATCCGGCCCGACGCGATGGTCACGGTGGTGGTCGGTGCCCCCCCAGCGGGTGCATCGGCGCGCTGAGCAGGCACCTCATGCCCTCAGGTCCGAGACGATCGCCGGCAGCGCGCGCCGGCGAGCGCTCGCCGCGCGGGCCAGCGTCGGCGCCCGGGCGGATCCGCATCATCGGCGGGCAGTGGAAACGCACCCCGCTCGATGTGCCGACGGTGTCCGGGCTTCGGCCCACGCCCGATCGGGTGCGCGAAACCCTCTTCAACTGGCTTGGCCAGTCGCTTGATGGCTGGCGCTGCCTGGACCTGTTTGCAGGCACCGGCGCGCTGGGGCTGGAGGCGGCCTCGCGCGGCGCTGTCCGGGTGGTGATGGTGGAACGCGAGCGCGCCGCCTGCCGAAGCATCGCCGATGCGATGACCCGGCTCTCAGCGGGCGGGCGCGTCGAACTGATCGAAGGCGACGCGCAGCGCGCGCTCGAGGCCCTCAGGCGCCGCGGCGAGCTACCGTTTGACCTCATTTTTCTTGATCCGCCGTTTTCCGAAGACTGGATCGAGCGCCTTTGGCCGGACCTGGAGGCCGCGGCGAGCCGCGTCGGGCTGGTTTATGTCGAGGCGGGACGGCCGATGGGCGATCCGCCCACCGGCTGGCGGCTCGAGCGCTCGGGCTGCGCGGGGCAGGTCCATTATCATCTGCTGCGCCGCATGGAACCGACTGAGGAATTGCACCATGGTGAGAGCCGTCTACCCGGGAACCTTTGATCCGCTGACCCGCGGACACGAAGACATCATCCGTCGCGGCGCATCGCTGTTCGATTCGGTGGTGGTCGGTGTGGCGGCGAGCCGCGGCAAGAACCCCATCTTCAGTGTCGATGAACGAATCGAGATTGCGCGCGAGGCGCTCGCCGACTGCGCCAATGTCCGCATTACCAGCTTCTCGGGTCTATTGGTCAATTTCCTGCGTGAGCATGATGCGCGGGTGGTGCTGCGCGGGGTTCGCAGCGTGAGCGACTTTGACTACGAGTTCCAGATGGCGGGCATGAATCGGCAGATGATGGCTGATTGCGAGACGCTCTTCATGGTGCCCACCGAGGGCCAGATGTTTGTCTCAGGCACGTTGGTGCGCGAGATCGCGATGATGGGAGGAGACGTAAGCCGCTTTGTTGCGCCGCCGGTGCTCGCCTGGATTCAGCGCAAGCTCGCTTCGCCCAGCCGAGGCCCGGCGGGCTGAAGCCGTCTTTCCGGAGCGCAGGCCATGGCCCTGATGATCACCGACGAATGCATCAACTGTGATGTGTGCGAGCCCGAGTGCCCTAACCAGGCCATTTCGATGGGCGCTGAGATCTACCAGATCGATCCCGTGCGCTGTACCGAGTGCGTCGGGCATTTCAACGAACCGCAGTGCCAGCA
>JALREG010000245.1 GCA_023253905.1 Burkholderiaceae bacterium | reverse complement strand
TTTCAAGCGCCCGCCCAGCCGGCGTGAGGAACACATGCATGTTCTTCCGGTTACCCGCAATCTGCCGCCGCTCCACCAGTCCTTTCTCCTCCATGGCCTTCACCGCGGTGAACGTGGTGGGTTCCATCACGCCGGCCTGTTCGCTCAGTTCGCGCTGGGTGAGGCCGTCGCGGGTCCAGAGCACACGCAGAAAGGTCCAGTGGCCGAACGACACATCGAGTGGCGCGAGTCGTTGCTGAAGCGCACGCATCTGCGCCCGCGCCACGTCTCGCACCAGATGCGCCATGCGGTCGTTGGGTACGGCCTCGCGCCAATGGCGCAGGATGTTGCCTGCGGGCTGGTCGCGGTTCATGCCGTGCCGGCGCGAAGCGGCGTGATACCCGGCGCGACCTGACGCGACAGCGTGATGTCGGTGCCCTGGCGGTCGCTTTCCAGGAGCGCGAGGCAGGCCTCGACGGTGGCGCGCGACCAGCGGCCGCCGTGAAGCGGCGCCACGCCGTCGTGGGCTACCGCGCAGAGCTCATCGATCACTTCGGAGCGCGCCACCCGCGGAGTGGATGCCGCGATGAAACGCGTGCCCTCGTCATTGATCAGCTCGACCCCGCGCGGCGTGAGACGCAGGTCGCCCTGTTCGCCGCAGACCAGCGTGGGCCCGAAATGCTGCCAGGCAGTGGGGGGACCGCTTCGCGCGGGTTGGTATTGGCTGCCGCCGAAATTACGCTCGGCTTTGAAGGCCGCCTCGGCGGCCTCATCGGTGACCGCACGCAGACGCGCGCGGGTTTGCTGATGCGCGCGCTCGGGCTTGGGTTCGCCGAGTTCGCCAATGCCCTCCATCAGGGTATCGGTATCGAAGAAGCCGTAGCCGTTGTAGGTGACGTTGGCGAACACGCCGTCTTCAAAGAAAAGTAGTGCGGTGTACGCACCTTCGGTGGGGCGCGCCGGATCCCAGCGGCCGGCAGCGGCGCGCACGCTGCGAATTCGGCCGCCCGCGAGCAGGCGAACAATGTCAAGCTGATGCGCGGCCTGGCTGAAGGCCACGCCACCGCCACGAGCGGTGTCAAGCTCTTCCGGGCGGCGCGGACGATACAGAAAATCGGTGAACTGCATGGTGTGCACAAATCGTACGCGCCCGATCACGCCCTGCCTGATCAGATCGAACGCGAGCCGCACCGGCGCGTTATGGCTGTGACTGTGGCCCACGATCAGCTGAACACCCGCACGCTCGCAGGCATCGATCATGATGTCGCAGTCGGCGAGCGTGAGCGCCATCGGCTTTTCCACCAGCACATGTCGGCCATGTCGGGCGGCGAGTGTCACATGTTCCGCATGCAGGCCATGAGGCGTTGCGACGTAGATCCATTCCACCTCAGGGTTAGCGCAGACCGCCTCGGGCGTGTCATGCGAACAGCCACCGAATTCACTCACGAAGCGCTGGCGTGCGCCAGGCCGCGGGTCGAAGGCGGCCACCAGTTTGACGCGAGGGTCGGCGGCAAACGTGGGTACCATCAGCGTGAAGGCCCGCCCCATGCCGAGTATGCCCAGCCTCACCGGCGCCCTCACAGTTCGAGCTCCAGGCGCTCGCTCCGGGCGCGCGAGACGCAGACCATGATTTGGCTAGCCTGCTCTTCGGGGAGCAGCACCAGGTCGCGGTGATCGGCTTCGCCCGCAAGGAGCTCCGTTCGGCATGAGCCGCAGGTGCCGCTTTCGCATGAACTGGGGACGGTGATGCCCTGGGTGCGTGCAACCTCCAGGATGCTGCGGCCCACCGGTACCTCGAATTCAACGCCGCTTCGACGGCAGGCCACGCGAAACGCACGATCGTCGGCGCGTGGGGCAGTATCCACGCCAAAGCTTTCAAAATGCACCGCGCCGGACGGCCAGTGTCCGGTCATGTCTCGCACCGCCTCCATCAGCCCGGAAGGTCCGCAGCAGTAGACGTGCTGGCCGCTTACGCTGCCTGGCTTTTCAAGGAGTGGCCAAAGATCGAAGGCGCGATCAGGATTGCCGCCGTCCTGGTGAAGGGTGACACTCGCTTTCAACTCGGGGGAAGTGAGCTGATCGAGGAAGGCGGTGGATTCGTTATCGCGGGTGAGGTAGACCAGCCTGAAACGGCGACTGCCTTCTTCGGCAAGCGCGAGCGCCATGGCAAGCATGGGAGTAATGCCAATGCCGCCCGCAATCAGCAGGAAACTGCGCGCCCGGTCATCGAGCGGAAACTGGTTGACTGGCGCACCGATCTCGAGTGTGTCACCCGGCTTGAGCGTCTCGACCATGCTTGAGGAGCCGCCACGGCTGGTTGCCTCACGCTTGACGGCGATGAGGTACCGGCTGGTATCCGACTGGGCGCCGCACAGCGAATACTGGCGCATCACGCCAGACGGTGTTCGAACAGGAATGTGTGCGCCGGCGGTAAACGCAGGTAACGCCGTCGCGTCCAGTGCCTGCAGCTCAAACCGAACGATGTCGTGCGCCACTGGGTCGGCAGCGGTCACTCGCACAGGAAATAAAGACGGGCTTTCGGTCGGGGTAGGTATCATCACGTCCAACGTTATTCATCAAACCAATTATCTTAGATGGCTAAACATCGCGCAAACCGTGGCGCAATTTTCGGGAGACTCCTGATGCAACGGATCCGTGCCCTGTCTGCGGCCCTGGCCCTGGCCCTCGCGCCGCTCGTCGCTGCCGCGCAGTCAGCCGCCCCGGCGGGCTACCCGTCCAAACCCATACGCCTGATCGTGCCGTACGCGGCGGGCGGTCTCCCCGATTCGGTGGCGCGCACGGTGGCCCAACGGCTCACCGAGCGGATGGGGCAGTCGGTGGTGATTGACAACCGCCCGGGTGGCAACGGCGTGATCGCCTTTCAGGTGCTCCAGCAGAGCAGCCCCGGTGACGGTCATGCCTTCATCGTGTCGGATGGCTCGATGCTTTCGATCACACCCCTGGTCAATCGCCAGGTGCCGTATCAGGTCGGCAAAGACATCCTGCCGGTGTCGCTCATTGCCCGCTCACCCCTTTTTGTGGTGGCGCATCCGAAAACCGGTGTGACGAGTTTCAAGCAGTTCATCGATCTGGTGAAGTCGAAACCCGATGAATTTACTTATGGGTCATCGGGAATTGGCAGCACCCATCACCTCACCATGGAGGCCTTGAAAGCTGCGCTCGATCTCAAGGTCCGGCACGTGCCGTTCCGCGGCTCCGGGCAGTCAACCCCGGCGCTCGTTGGCGGGCAGGTGGAGTTTTCGGTAGCGGCGCTGCCTTCGATGGCCGGGTTCGTGAAGGCCGGGCAGGTCCGTATCCTGGCAAGTAACGCTGCGAGCCGTTCGCCGCAGGCCCCCGACGTGCCGGCCATCGCCGAGGTGGTACCGGGCTTCGATTTTGCCGTGGTGATCGGTGCGATGGCCGCTGCTGGCACGCCGCAGTGGGCGATCGACCGGCTGGCGGGCGAAATCGCCCAGGTGGTGAAGATGCCCGAAGTCATTCGCACGTTCGACACCGCCGTGATCGAGGCGGTGGGTGCGGGGCCCGCTGACTACGCCAAGGTGATCGCGCGCGAGAACGAACTGATGGCGCGCGCGGCCAAAGTGGCCGACCTCAAACCCGAGTGATGTTGATGACCGCCTACTTGCCATCAGGCAGCGGCGCTTGATCGCCGCCCTTTTCGATGCGACCTTCCCGTGGCCGCTTTTTATCGGCGCGCTCTTCGCCGGGGGGCTGGTGAAGGGGGCGCTTGGCGTGGGGCTGCCACTGGTCAGCACGCCGCTGCTGGGTCTGGGTCTGTCGAGTTATCAGTCGATCTCGCTTCTGGCTGCGCCGGTCGCGCTGTCGAATCTCTATCAGGCAATTGATGGCGGACGGATTGTTGAGACCCTGAGGCGTTTTGGCGGTCTCATCATCGCGCAGTTCATCGTGACGATCCTCACGGTGAAACTCACACTCGCGCTGTCGCCCGCGCAGTTGAATGACCTGCTGGCTATTGCGCTCCTGCTTGCGGTGGCGTCCATGATCTGGCAGCCCACACTCTCCATCAGCCGCGCAAAAGAGGCGAAGGTGGGCGTGGTGGTCGGACTGCTCGCCGGCATTCTGGGCGGTGTCTCGTCGCTCACCGGGCCGGTGACGCTGACCTACCTGCTCGCGCTGCGGCTGGATCGCGAAACATTTGTGAGCTCCATCAGCACCATTTATTTCATTGCTGCGCTCCCGCTCTACGGTGCCCTCATGTGGTATGACCGCATGACCAACGTGGATCTGGTGATGTCTGCCTTCGGCCTCTTGCCAATGGCGGTCGGGCTCGCCATTGGCAAGCGGGTTCGATACCGGCTGAATGAACAGTTGTTCCGAAGACTCCTTCTCGCGTTTCTGACGCTTCTCGCCCTGATCCTGCTCTTCAAATGAATTCGCCTGACCCCCTTGAATGGACTGACGCACTCCTGCTTGGCTATCCGGCCATGGATCGGCTGCATGAGGAATTTGTCGCCGAGGTGCAGGCGCTTCGGAATGCGCCTGACGAACAGCTTGCCGCGCGCCTTGCTCAGGTACGAGACCACCTCGAAGCGCACTTCGGTCAGGAAGATCAATGGATGCGCGAGACCGAATTCCCGCCGCGCGATTGTCACATCGACGAGCATGCGGCGGTGCTGAATTCGGTACGCGAGGTGCAGGCGCTGCTTGCGCAGGGCGACCACTTCCAAACCTGCCGCGGTCTGGCCGACGAACTCGCCCGCTGGTTTCCCGGTCACGCCGACTATCTTGATTCGGCGCTCGCTGCCTGGATGTTCAAGCGCCGTCATGGCGGCAAGCCCGTTGTGGTTCGTCGCACCATTACTTCGGGCGAACCGACCGCCTGATCAGGAGCCCCCGCATGTCAGACAACAATTTTCGGAACCGTCCCCACTTGGTACGTCGCCAGGTGCTCGCTGCCGTTTCATTGGGCGCGGCAGGACTGCCGGTGCTGGCGCAGCCCTCCGGCGCCGGGCCCGATGACGGGCTGGCCGCTGCGGTGGCAGCGGGGCATCGCAGCGCGGCGAACCGTGCGCGCGACCGCTGGCGTCATCCGCTCGAGACACTGCGTTTTTTCGGGCTGAAGCCTTCGAATAGCGTGATCGAAATTGCCCCGGGCGCGGGCTGGTACACCGAGATTCTCGCGCCCTGGCTGCGCGATCGGGGGCGGCTGGTGGCGGCGCATTATTCTCAATCTGATCCCAGTGATTACCGCCGCCGGTCGCGCGCGGTGTTTGATGCATTTCTGGCTGCACGCCCCGCGCTCTACGACCGCGTCACCACCGTCACGCTGCCCACTGGTCCGCGCTTCATCGACCCAGGTATGCCAGCGCAGGTCGATGCAGTCCTCACCTTCCGTAATGTGCACAACTGGGTGACCGACGGCCATCTCGACGACACGCTTAAGGCGTTCGCGTCGGTGCTGAAGCCGGGTGGTGTGCTGGGCGTAGTCGATCACCGCGCGCCGGTGGGTGCCTCGCTTGACTGGATGGCTCGCAGCGGATATGTCTCGGAGGCCCTCATGGAAGATCGTGCACGCGCGGCGGGTTTTCGGCTGGATGCGCGAAGCGAAATCAACGCCAATCCCAATGACACGCGATACCACGTGAATGGCGTCTGGTCGCTGCCACCGAGTTTCCGGGGGGGCGCCGTCGATCGGGAAAAATTTGCCGCTATTGGTGAATCCGACCGCTTCACTCACCGCTATGTCCGGATCTGAACCGACGCGCCAAGGCAGTGCCGCCCGGGCGCGCTGGCCGCGCGCGATTACGCTCGACCTGGACGACACGCTCTGGCCGATGCTGCCGGTGTTGAAACACGCTGAGCGCACACTCGCCAGCTGGCTGGCCGCTCACGCGCCGGCTACGGCTACCTTCCTGAACGCCGACACCCGTGTGGCGCTCAGAGAGGCGGTGATGGCCGATCATCCCGAGCGGGCGTACGATGTCGGCTTCCTGCGTCTCGAGCTTCTCAGGCGGGCGCTCGTCCATGCTGGTGATGATCCTTCGCTTGCGCAGCCTGCCTTCGATGTGTTTTTTGAG
>JALREG010000003.1 GCA_023253905.1 Burkholderiaceae bacterium | reverse complement strand
TCGGGGCAGATGGTGAGGCCCAGGTGCTCGAAGTCATCACCGACATTGACCACGATCGCAAGGTCGTCGGGGCGGGCGACCTGGACCAGTCCCTGGCAGAGCCGCGCGCCACCGACGCCACCGGAAAGAGCAAGGATCATGAGGCGGGCCTGCGCGCTAGACGGTGGAGGCGGGAACGGAGGATGGGGCGGAGACCGTGGACGCTGTCGTTGGCGCAGCCGCGGTGGACGTTGCGGGTGGAGTCGAGGTACGCCTGCGCAGGGGCGTGAGCACAATGGGCGCCGCTGGCGCGGCATCAAAAGCACGCGCGCGCTGCGCGGCGGGGGGCGTCTGATAGAGCGTGGTGCGTTGGACGGGCTCGCGGCCCGCAAGGCGGATAAGTGCCTCCATCTGCGCGGGGCCGTATTCCTGTCCATGCACCGTGCCAGCAGCTTTCGAAATACTTTCGTTGGTGAGGGTGCCACCCAGATCGTTTGCGCCAGCCGCGAGCGCTGCGCGCGCGCCCTCGGGTCCGAGCTTGACCCAGGAAGCCTGGATGTTGGGCAGAACCGGGTGGAGCGCGAGCCGCGCGACCGCGTGCATCAGCAGGGCCTCGCGCCAGGTGGGCCCCTTACGGGCGCGCCCTTTGCGGTAGATCGGCGCCTCCATATGAATGAACGGCAGGGGCACGAACTCGGTGAATCCGCCGGTTCTCTCCTGAAGATCCCGGACCCGAAGCAGGTGCCGAGCCCAGTGCTGTACGCGCTCGATGTGGCCGAACATGATGGTGGCGGTCGATCGTAGTCCCGCCCGATGGGCCGATTCCATGATCGATAGCCAACGTTCGGTATCGAGTTTGTCCGGACATAAGACAGCGCGCGCCTCATCGTCGAGAATCTCGGCGGCCGTGCCGGGTAGGGAACCCAGGCCTGCGTCGCGAAGTCTTGACAGATAGCTTGCGATGGAATCGCCCAGCGTGGCTGCGCCGTGGCTCACCTCGAGCGGCGAGAACGCATGAACATGGATGGATGGCGCCGCGCGCTTCACGGTTTGGAGAATGTGAAGATAGGTGTGACCCGTGTAGGACGGGTGAATGCCGCCCTGCATGCAGAGTTCGGTGGCGCCGCGCTCCCAGGCTTCAGCTGCTCGTCGTGTCAGTTCGTCATCGTCGAGGTCATAGGGGCGGCCGCGTAGATCGGCGTTCTGACGACCCTTGGAAAAAGCACAGAAGCTGCAGGCATGCTGACAGACATTGGTGTAGTTGATATTCCGGTTCACCACATACCGGACGGTGCTGCCGCTTACCGATGCGCGCACCCTGTCGGCGGCTGCGCAGACGGCTTCGAATTCATCGGCGCGCGCTTCGAAGAGTCTGGCGATCATCGATTCATCGAGCCGATCACCGGCTTCGGCACGTGCGAGTAGTGGCTCGATCGATGCGCTGTGCTGCGCGCGGCGCGGTGCAGGTTCGATGGGCAGCGCCGACGGCTCGCCTGCCACCCACGCATTGTTTCGAGCGTAGCCCTGTGCATCGATCCGCCGCACCACCTCAGTGGCGATGAGCGGGTCATGCCAGCGGGGCGCGTCAAGCGCGTAGCGCGGATAGGAGGGCAGTCGCTCTACCAGAATTCGTCCTGCCTGAGCGGTTCGCTCGCGCAGCGCCTCGATCGCAGGCCACGGGGCCTCGGGATTGACATGATCAGGTGTGACGGGTGAGATACCCCCCCAGTCATTGATGCCGGCTTCGATCAGCCTCGGGTAATCCCGCGCACTCAGATTGGGCGGCGCCTGAATGTTCATATCGGGCCCGAACACGATGCGCGCGAGCGCGATCGTCCAGGTGAGGTCCTGGTGATCGGGCTCGGGCGCGCGCGCCATGGGCGTTTGCGGCTTGGCCCGAAAATTCTGAATGATGATTTCCTGCAGATGACCGTGTCGTGCGTGGAGTGCTCTGAGTGCGAGCAGCGCGTCGAGCCGCTCGGCGCGGGTTTCGCCGATGCCGATCAGAATGCCGCTGGTAAACGGAATCCTGAGTTCGCCCGCCGCGTTGATGGTATCGAGCCTCACCTGAGGCCATTTATCTGGTGAGCCGTGATGCGGGCCGCCCCTGTCCGAGAGCCGCTCGGCGCTGGTCTCGAGCATCAGGCCCTGCGACGCGCATACGCGCCGCAACTGGGTGAGTTGCTCGCGCGTCATCACACCCGGATTGGCGTGAGGCAGCAGCCCGGTTTCTTGCAGCACGCGCTCGGCCATGGCGGCCACATAGTCGATGGTGCTCGCATAGCCCATGGCATCGATTGCAGCGCGCGCTTGCGGCCAGCGCGCCTCGGGCTGATCGCCCAGCGTGAAGAGCGCCTCGTGGCATCCGGCACGGGCTCCGGCGCGGGCAATGTCCAGCACCTGTTCGGGTGACAGGAAGGGAGCGGGCAACTGGCTGGGGCTCGCAGAAAACGTGCAGTACCGGCACACATCACGGCACAGCCGGGTGAGCGGGATAAACACCTTGCGCGAATACGACATGCGGTTGCCATGTCCCAGGTCGCGCAGGCGCGAGGCTTCAGCCATGAGCCAGTCGAGTGGCGCTTCGCGCGCCAGCTCACGCAGATCGTTATCGGACAGATTGATCATCAGCAGATCGTACGGCGCATTGTTGGATCAGGACGGGCAGGCTCTCTGTTTAGCGGAAGATATCCGCGCCTGGCGGACGAATCAGTTCGCGACTGCTGCCCTCGCGCAGCTCAAACGGCAGCCCGGTTGCATGAACCACCGGCAGTCCCTCGTCGGCCTGCCCCATGAGGAGCGAGGCGGCCGCGGCCAGCTCGTCGGCGAGACCGACTTCGCTGTGACGAAGCAAACGCCCGCTGCGATCGGGTTTGCCGCGCAGATCAGCGAGCCCGGGGACACCGGCCGCGCCGATCGCGGTGCCGATGGTTCCCATCCGCCAGGCACGCCCGAAACTATCGTTGATGATGACACCCACTGCGCAACCGTACCGGGTCTGAAGCGCATCACGAAGCTTGGCCGCGCTGCGATCAGGGTTCTCGGGTAGCAGCAGCACCACCTCGTCTTCTTCAGGCATGTCGACATTGGATGCGTCGATCCCCGCATTGGCCATCACCAGCCCCAGGCGGTGCTCGACCACGATCACGCCGGGCACACAGCGCACCACCGCGGTCGATTCCGAGAGAATCAGTTCTACCACCCGCGGGTCTTTGCCAGCGGTCTGTGCGAGTGAATGCGCGCGCGCCGAGGGCGTGACATCACGTAACCGTACCCATCGATTCTCGGACTTGGAAACGATTTTTTGCGCGACGACGAAGGCATCGCCGGCGTGCACAGTGATGCCGGCGCGCGCAATCGCATCGCTGACCAGCTGTGCCAGATCAGCCCCGGCCTGCACGGCGGGAAGGCCGGCCAGCGCGGTGAGCATCAGGCGGCGGGGCGCCTGATGGGCGACCGCCCCGTGAGGCGATCGGCTCGAGGGAACTGCCATGAAAGTCGGTGATTGGGTCACGAATCAGCCAAACGCTGCGCGCAGGCGAGGCACGACCTGCTCGGCATAGAGCCTGAGAAAGCGTGCCTGATCCGGGCCCGGGGCATGAAACACCAGATGCCGGAAGCCGAGTTCGACATAGGGGCGGATTTTTTCGATCTGCTCGTCGGGATCGGTGGAAATGATCCAGCGCTTGACTGTGCGTTCGAGCGGCAGCGCATCAGCGAGCTTTTCCATTTCGACCGGGTTTTCGGTGCTCATTTTTTCTTCCGGCGACAGCGCAAGCGCAGCCCAGAACCGGGTGTCTTCACGGGCGCGTTCGAGATCGGTATCGAAGGACACCTTCACCTCGATCATGCGGTCGATGGAATCGGTTGCGCGGGCCGATGTCTGAAGGCCCGACGCCACATTGGGCAGCAACGTTTCGCGATAGAGTTCCGGCGCCTTGCCGCTCGTGCAGATGAAGCCATCGCCGATTTCCCCGGCCAGTGCGGCTGCACTGGGCCCGGCGGCTGCGACATAGATGGGAACGGGTTCGTTGGGGCGGTCGTAGATGGTTGCGCGCTCGGTCCTGAAATACTCGCCCTCAAAACTCACCAGGTCTTCGGTCCAGAGTTTTCGCATCAGAACAATCGATTCCCGAAGGCGTCCGAAGCGTTCTTTGAAGCCGGGCCACTTGATACCAATGGCGGGGACCTCGTTGAGTGACTCGCCGGTACCCACGCCCAGAATGATCCGGCCTGGAAACATGGCGCCCAGCGTGCCCATCGCCTGGGCCACGATGGAAGGGTGGTAGCGAAAGGTGGGCGTGACGACGCTGGTGCCGATCACGATCCGCCGGGTTCGCGCGCCCGCCGCCCCCATCCAGGCAAACGAGTAGGGCGCATGGCCCCCGGTGTGACGCCAGGGCTGAAAGTGATCGCTGATGAAGACCGAGTCAAAGCCCAGATCTTCGGCAAGGCAGGTGAACTCCAGCAACTGTGTGGGCGTGAACTGTTCGGCCGAAGCCTTGTAACCGATTCTGAGCATGAGGACTCCGCATGATATTGACGGATTAGGCAGGTGCGGACTATACCGGCCCTTCACCGCGCGCTCGCCGCATTGACGGCACCAGCACCATCATCAATAACGCCGCCGACACCGCCAGGAACCCTGCGCTGATCGGTCGCGTGACAAAGACCGACAGATCGCCTTCCGAAATCAGCATGGCCCGGCGGAAATTTTCTTCCAGCATCGGGCCCAGGATGAAACCCAGGAGGAGCGGTGCAGGCTCGAAACGCATTTTTCTGAGGCCGTAACCGATCACTCCGAAAATCGCCATGATCACCACGTCGGACAGGTTGTTCTTGAGGCTATAGCAGCCGATGCAGCAAAAGATGATGATCGCTGGAAACAACACCCGGTACGGAATGGTGAGTAGCCGCACCCATACCCAGATCAGCGGCAGATTGAGCACCACCAGAAGTGCGTTCCCCAGCCACATGCTCGCGACCAGTCCCCAGAAGAGCGCGGGTTGCTTATCTATGATCTGAGGACCCGGGGCGATGCCATGAATCATCATGGCGCCGATCATCATCGCCATGATGGCGTTAGGCGGAATACCAAGCGACAGCATCGGGATGAAGCCCGCCTGCGCCGAGGCATTGTTCGCGGCCTCGGGCGCGGCCACACCCTGCACCATCCCGTGCCCGAACTTTTCAGGCTCGCGCGAGAGTTTTTTCTCCAGACTGTAGGCAGCGTAAGCGGGAATGTCGGTGGTGCTGCCGGGCAGGATGCCAAGCGCCACCCCCATGGCGGTGCCTCGCGCCGCAGCCGGCGTGGCGAGCTTGAAGTCTTCGCGGGAAGGCCATAGCCGATCGGCCGGCCGCACCACCCGTCCCTGACCCTGGGTCGCTTCCAGGTTCAGCATGATCTCGGCCAGTCCAAACAGCCCCATGGCAACGGGCACGAAGCCGATGCCGTCGAAGAGGGCATTCACGCCCAGCGTGTAGCGCTGCATGCCCGTGGTCACGTCGGTGCCGACCAGCCCCAGAAATACGCCGAGTGCAATCATAGCCAGTGCTTTTGCCAGGCTGCCTTGCGCAAGCACCACCGCCGCCACCAGACCAAGCACCATCACCGCCACATAATCGGGTGACTGAAAGAGAAGCGCGAGCTTGGCAACGGGGGGGCCAGCCGCTGCGATCACCAGGGTGGTGACCGTGCCGGCAAAAAGCGAGGCGAGCGCGGCGACCGCAAGCGCAGCGCCCGCACGGCCGTTCCGGGCCATAGCGTGACCATCCAGCGTGGTGACCACTGACGACGATTCGCCAGGGAGATTCACCAGGATTGCAGTCGTTGAGCCGCCGTACTGCGAGCCATAAAACACGCCTGCCAGCATGATGAGCGCGCCCACCGGCGGCAGGTGAAAGGTGAGCGGCATCAGCATCGCCACTGTGGCCGACGGACCAATGCCGGGCAGTACCCCGATCAGGGTGCCCAGCAGACAGCCGACCAGACAGAGCGCCAGGTTGAGGGGCGACAGCGCCACCGAGAACCCGAGGCCGATATTGGCAATCAGCCCTGAGAGAATCGCTTCCATCGGTCAGGCGAGGGGCGGCAGGATCCGCAACGGCAGCCCCAGCCCCCACACGAAAATCGCGATGACCCCAAGGGTGAGTGCCAGAACGAGCGCGGCCAACGCACGCCAGGAGAGCGGCTGGCCGGCGAAGTTGGCCGTGAACGCAGTGGCCGCGATGGCAACCACGACGCCCAGGCTGGAGAGCGTGGCGGCGAACACCAGCACCGCCGCAGAGACGAATGCGATGGGCCGCAGTCGGACGCCCTCGAACCGATCCTGAGGCTTGCCCGGCCCGCGTCGCAGTGCGAGTCCGCTGATCAGGGTGCCGAGCGCGATCATCGCAAGCGCCATCGCGCGAGGCACATAGCCTTCACCCATATCGGCCGCCGTACCCTGCGTGAGATCAGCCCCGAGGAAAAGCGCAGCGACGCCGATGGCCGCCAGGACGATACCGGCCCACAGGTCACGATCGTCCAGGCGGTTCATGACGACCTGCGCGGCGCGGGGTTACTTCTTCTGCCGCGTTTTGACCAGACCCGCTTCGAGAAACACCGGATACATCGCAGCGTCATCCTCTGCCCAGCGCTTTTTCGCCATTTCATTGCCACCCGGCGTGACCAGGAAACCCGCCGCGCGGGCTTTCTCCTGAAACTCTTTGTCGGAGAGCGTTTCGATGAACTTGGTTTCGAGTGTCTTGAGTCGATCAGCGGGGATGCCTTTGGGCGCCGCAATCACGCGCCAGAGTCCCGAGATGACTGGAAAGCCCTGCTCGGCGAAGGTGGGAACATCAGGCGCCTTGAAATGACGAGCGGACGACGCGACACCGAGCACGCGTAGCTTGCCTGCAGCATGTTGTTCGATCACATCCGGTAAGGCGATCGAGGCCATATCGACCTCGCCGGACAAGAGGGCCTGGACGGTGGGCGCAAAGCCTGCGTAGGGAACCTTGGTGAGGCGGATCCCCAAGCCTTTTTCGAAGACCGAGGCCGCGACGTGCGAGGAACCACCCGGCTGATCGTTGCCGTTTTTCAGCTTGCCCGGATTGGCTTTGGCGTGATCCACCAGTTCCTTGAGGTTCTTGAAAGGCAGCTTCGGGTTGATGGTGATGGCGGAGGGATCATCACCAAAAAACACCACCGGTTCCATGTCGTCGAGGGCGTTGGCGTTGGGATTGTTGTACTGCGCGAACACCGCGCCCGTAGCGATCATGGCGAGGGTATAGCCGTCGGGCTTGGATGACATGACTTCCTTGATGCCCACCGTGCCGCCCGCCCCCGGCTTGTTCACCACCACAACGGGCACGCCCATTCGCTTGGAGGCCGCCTCGGCAGTCATTCGCATGGCGGTGTCGCTACCGCCACCCGGTGGCCAGGGGACGACCAGCGTGATCGGCTGCGACGGAAACGCCTGAGATTGGGCGAGTGCCGGGGCAAGCGCCACACACAACGCAGCGAGTTTCAGGATCAACGGCTTATTCATGGCGAGCTCCTGCAGAGGGTTGGCTGAAGATGAGAATTCATTGAGGGTTAGTCACCGAGTTCGCGAATGACCGACAGGCCATAGCGCTGATCTGACAGGTCACCCGCCAGGAGCAGCACCAGCTCTTTGAGCCCCGCGTCGCGGTAAGCAATCAGCTTGTCGCAGCAGTCCTGAATCGTACCGGCCACGGCGAACGCATCAACGGCTTCATCGGAGACCAGACGGGCTGCTGCCGCGTAGTCGCGCCGCCCCATCGCTTCGATGATCCCGGCCTGATCGACCTTGATGCCGGAGTGTGCAATGGCATCATCGATAAAGCGGTTGCGAAGAATGAACGCGAGCTTCATTCGTACCTGTTCGATCGCGCGCCCGCGGTCGGCCGCCGCCACGAAGGAGATGTAGCTTGCGGTGTGAAGCGCCTCATAGCTGCGGCCAGCTTCTTCTGCACCGGATCGCGTGATGGCAAGCGACTCCCGCACAAAGCCCGCTGAGATGCCCGCCGAGAGCACCACGCCGTCGGCAATCTTGCCAGCCAGGGCGAGCATCTGTGGCTTCATGGGCGACAGATAAAGCGGAATCGGCTGTGGTGGCGTGAACATCATTCGTGCGCCGCGCAGCCGAAAGCGCTGGGCCTCCTGGTGCACCGGTTCGCCCGTCCAGAGTGCGCGAAGCGCATTGACGAAATCACGCGTCACCCCGATGGGCTTGTCGATCGACTCGCCCGACTCGCCCAGGAACAAGGGGTTGCCGGTTCCAAGCGCGAGTGCGACGCGCCCAGGCGCGGCTTCCGCGAGCGTGGCAATCTGCATGGCGGTCGGCATGGGGTGGCGCAGATAGGGGCTGACCGCGGTGGGAATCACGCGCACGCGTGGGATGGCGCTGGTAAAGCCCAGGCAGGACACGATGGGCTCACGATAGCCGAGATGATCAGCCATCCAGAGACTGCTCGCGCCCGCCGTCGCCGCTTCGCGGGCGAAAGTGAGCGCCTCGTCGTAGGGGGCAAAGCCATCAAAACTGACACCGATCTGCATGGTGGAAGCCGTTATCAGGAGCGATTGGAAGTTGGACCGCGCACATGCGCGAGGAGTTCGGAACAGGTCATGCCGGCGATACCCATTGCCTCGGCCGTGCGGCCGCCTTCACGATAGTTGGTGCCGGTGAGTGTGATGCCCAATTGCAGGAGCGAGCTTGCCGTTGGAACAGGAACACCGGCGATGGTGGCCAATTCGATGAAAGGCAGCAGACCGTGACCAAAGTCTTCGAGATAGTAGCGGTGGGAAAGGGAGTCGGGCGCCTTGATTCGTTGATTGGCCTTGCCGCCGCTGATGGCACTTACCAGATCCGTGGTGTCGGTGACAGAGGCCTCGACCGTGCCATAGCGCTGCATCTCGGCGCCGAGCGCGGGCAGTTCATGACCGAAGGCGCGCGCCACCGCGAGTCGCTCGGCGTCCAGGGCCTGCATCACGCGCACCACACCCGGCGTCATGCCCTGTACATAAAACGTGAAATCGCCGCGCGTGGCCTCGATCCAGGCAGCCCCCAGAATGGTGCCGGGCGCGTGCAGCACCATGTTGAGGTTGGCAAGGCTGGAATTGAGGACATCGGGGACCCGCTCGCTCACCGGATAGAGAGTCTGCGCAGCGTTTGCCGCAGCCTCTCCGCCAGGCAATGCAGCGAGCCGCAAAAACCGGGCTTTCCCTGAAATGGTGACCGACCCGGGCCGATATTTTCGCGCGATGTAGCTGAGCGTATGGAATTCAGCGACCGCAGGCACCGGCCCACCGCTTGCTGCGCGAAACGCGGTGGTGAACTCGAGTGCGCCGCCGGTATGCCCAGGGTTGAGCACCACCGGCGCATGATGCAGTCCAGCCTGCGCAAGGGCCCGTGCCACGGGTGCATGCGAGATCGTGGGCAGACAGACCAACGCAGCGTCTGCGTCCCGCATCGCTTCAACGAGATTGGGCGTGATCCGTTCGGGACGAACAAAGCCTTCGCCCAGTACACCCTCGTAGTCGACGCCGCCCCGCGCCATGAAAGGCGCAAGCGTATCGGGTGAACGGTTCCACAGCCGGACCTGATGGCCGGCGAGCGTGAGCTCCACCGCGGCTGCTGCGCCGCCTGCTCCGGCCCCGATGACGGCGACGCGCATGGCGTCAGCGCACCACGATCAGTTCGTCGTTCGAGCAGTAGTCGGAGAGCATCTCCGAGCCGGTGTCGGTGACCAGCAGCATGTCCTTCAGCTGCATGCCATAGCCATACCCGGTCTGATAGCAGAGCGGTTCAACGCCCAGCACCATGCCCGCCTCAAGCTGCGCATCGCCCTCGCGACCGATCTCGGGTGTCTTGCCCAGATACGGATCTTCGTGGAGGAAGAGTCCGATGCCGTGACCGACGAACGAAATGGGTGGAAGCTTGAGTTCATCGAGCTTGCGGATGAAACGCTCGTAAATTTCTCGGCAGCTCGCGCCCGGTTTGATCCGCTCGAGCAGTTCGTACTTGCAGTCGACCAGATGCTTCCAGATGCGCTCGGCGTGTGGCGGCGCTTTCTGCACCACCGCGGTCCGGCAGACCCCTGCCTGATAGCCTGAGATCACCGAAAAAATCTCGACCCTGCAGACGTCTCCTGACTCGAGCTTGCGTAGCGACGGCCCTACATTCGGGAGCTGGCTGCGCTCGCCGGTGGCCACGATCAGCAGCTTGAACTGCTCGGCGCCCAGCGAATAGACATTGCGCGTGAGATGGCCTGCGAGATCCATTTCGGTATCGCCCGCCTGAACGGCCCGAAGCGCATCGGTGATTGACTGATCGGCGATGCGGGACAGGCGTCGCAGCAACGCAATTTCATCGGCGGTTTTGATCTGGCGAAGCCGCGCGACGATCTGCTGGTTGGCGATGAAGGTGGCGCCGGGGAGCGCTGCCCGGAGCTTTTCGAACTCGCTCGCAGGCAGATAATCAAGTTCGATGCCGATACGGGCGCGGGCCAGTCCCATTTCGGTGAGTAGCTCGGCGCACACCGCCATGGCGTTGTCGCTGAACTCTGCCCAGATCCGGGTTTTCGTGCCGGGCTCGCGGCGCCCGATGGTTGTGGCCTCCATGTCCACACCCAGGATGGCGGTCTGCCCGTCGGCAGTGACGATACCCATGGCGTGACGATGTCGCATGAGGGGCTGCGACGGCACCACAAAGCCTGTGAGGTAGGCAAAGTTTTCAGGCGAGCACGACACCATGGCGTCGAGCCCGTGAGTGTTACAGGCCGCTTTCCAGCGGTTGACGATTTCCTCGCGCATCAGGCCTCCGATTCGGGAACGCGGTAGCGGGCGATCTTGGCTTCATCCACGGCGGTGCCGAGACCGGGCGTGCTGGGCACTTCAATGAACCCATCAACCAGACGCATGGGTTCAACCAGCAGATCGTCCTTGTAGTAAATGCCGCCGATCTGTCCGGTGTTGGCCTCAGCGGGCGTGGACACCGGAATGACATTCGAGAGCGTGACCGCGGGTGCGGCCGCCGCCAGGGTGAGGTTCGCGCGGTTACCCACGCCGGTTTCCGTCGTCGCATCCTCGACCGGCTCGCCGACCACGGCGCGATCGTCGGCGTGGCCGAGGGTGAGGCGTTCAAGCGCATCGACCGGCTGTGACCACGGCCGCCCGGGTCATCGACAGCGCACGTGTCGCCGGGGTGGACGGTTGTCGGGGCGGCTGGGTGGT
>JALREG010000289.1 GCA_023253905.1 Burkholderiaceae bacterium | reverse complement strand
TCCTCGTGCAGAGCGGCGAGAACCAGCAGGCGCTGACCATCCTGTCCCGGGCAGCGGCCCGGCATCCTGGTTCGGCGATGGCCCACTCCAACCTGGCGAACACCCTGCTCGCGGTCCAGCGCTACGAGGACGCGCGCAAGCACACGGACAGGCGCGATCGGCACCGCGTGCGCGGCACCATAGAGCCCCGCCAGCCGGTCGGCCAGTCGATCGATATCGGCGCATGAAACCGTCCCGCACCGGATCGCGTGGTCCAGCATGCGTGAACGCGGCAGGCGCCGCATCACGAGCGCCCAGTCAACCGGCTCTGGGGACGCGCCGACCATCGGGCCGCCTTCGGCCGATCGGGCGCGAGCCCGCCCGATTACCGGCTGCGGCGGTGGCATCGGCCACCCTGGCACCGGCGATCCCGCATGCGGGCGAGGTTCGGCGGCGAACGCTGTGCGCTCGCCCCCTGCGATCGGAAAGACGCCGACATACACCGCCGGTGACACCTGGCGATTGCAGCGCAGCTCCCGCTCCAGCAGTGCGCGGCGGGCTCGCGCCCGAGCGGACGCCGGCCACGCACGACGAAGTTTGATCGCCCAGGGGCCAGCGAGCAGCACCTGCGACATCCGCGTGTCGATCACGACCAGCCGCCTGCCGGGCTGCGCCCGCGACAGCGCGGCACAAAGCGACCCGAGTCCGGGCGCGGCGGGCCTGTCTGTCGCAACCGTATCGCTTGTTCGCACTGCGCACCTTGCCAGAGGCCCCGATCGCCTGCTCCAATGGTGATCCTTTCATATTTGAGATTCGCCCCCCATGTACGCGATCAACGCCGGCCATCGAATTTTCTACACCACCGCGGGCACCCAGGGCCCCTGGGTCGTGATGTCGCACTCGCTTTGCTGCGATCACACCATGTGGGAGCCCCAGATGGAGATGCTGGCGCGCCATTACCGCGTGCTCGCCTTCGACACGCGCGGCCACGGCGCAAGCGACCCCTGGAGCACGCCCTACACCCTCGATGACCTCGCCACCGACGCGATCGCAGTGCTTGATGCTGCGGGCATCGAGCGCGCGCATTTCGTGGGTCTATCGATGGGCGGCATGATCGGCCAGACACTGGGCTTCAGCCACCCGGGCCGCATCGCCTCGCTGGTGCTCGCCAACACGAGCAGCCGCTTTGCGCCCGAGATGCAGCCGGTCTGGAACGCGCGCATCGCGGCCGTCCGTCGCGACGGCATGGAGGCCGTGGTCAAGCCCACCATCGAGCGCTGGTTCACCGCACCTTTCGTTGCCGAGCGCCCGGCGCTGATCGCTCGCATCAGCCAGCAGATCCGTCGAACCTCGGTGGCAGGCTATACCGGCTGCGCACGCGCAATCTCCACCCTCAACCTCGCTGACCGGATCGGCGCCATCACCTGCCCGGTGCTTGCCATCGCCGGCCGTCAGGACCCGAGCACCACGCTAGCCATGCACGAGGATATCGTCCGCGCCATCCCGGGCGCCGAGCTCGCGGTGCTCGATCCGGCTGCGCACCTGTCAAATTTTGAGCAGTCGCAGGCGTTCAATGACGCGCTCGCGGGTTTCCTCGCACGGGTTGCGCGCTAGCGCGACAATGCGGCTCGGGGTCATCTCCCCATCGTTTTTTCTCTCTGTTCGGAGTCATCGTGCTGAAGGCCCTGTCCGTCCTTGATCTCGTTCCCGTCCGTCAGGGCGACACGCCGCGTGAAGCTTTGGCCAATGCGGCGAGCCTCATCCGTCATGTCGAGTCCCTGGGGTTCACTCGCTATTGGGTGGCCGAACATCACAACATGACCGGCATTGCGAGTGCGGCCACGTCGGTGGTGATCGGTCATCTGGCTGCCGCCTCCAGCACGATCCGTGTGGGCTCGGGCGGGGTCATGCTGCCCAACCACTCGCCGCTCGTGATCGCCGAGCAGTTCGGCACGCTCGAGTCGCTCTTTCCCGGCCGAATCGATCTCGGGCTGGGCCGCGCGCCCGGCACCGACATGGAAACGCTCTACGCCATGCGGCGTGATGCCAACTCGGCTGACCGCTTCCCCGATGACATCGCCGAACTTGCCCAGCTGCTCGGCCCGCTCGAGCCTGGGCAGCGTGTGCGGGCGGTGCCCGGTATGGGTACCCAGGTGCCGCTCTTCATTCTGGGCTCAAGTCTTTATGGCGCACAGGTCGCCGCGTACTTCGGGCTCCCCTATGGCTTTGCTTCGCACTTCGCGCCGGCGGCGCTTGATCAGGCACTCTCGGTTTATCGCAGCCGCTTCCGACCCTCGGCAAGGCTTTCCCGCCCGTGGGCGATGCCGTGCGTCAATGTGATAGCGGCCGATACCGACGCCGAAGCGCGCAGGCTCTTCACCAGCCAGCAGCAGCGTGTGCTCGAAATGATCCGGAACGACCGCGGACAACTGCGGCCGCCGGTTGATGACATGGAGCCGCTCTGGAGTCCCGCTGAAAAAGCGCAGGTGATGCGGATGCTCGAGTGCTCGATTGTGGGCTCGCTTGATACCCTCACCGAGGGGCTCAAGCGCTTCATCGAGCGTACCGGTGCCGATGAAATCATTGCTGCCGGCACTATCTTCGACCACGAGGCACGGCTGCATTCATACGGGTTGCTTGCGCAGGCCGCCCGGCGGCTTGGGTTGCCCGAGCCCAGCCGGGCGCCTACCGCGGCGGAAGGCAGCCCCGAGCTGGCTGAGGCCCGCGCGGCGTAAGTTTCTGCGGGGACGCGGGGCGTCGCCCGCGCGCCCCGCCTACATGCTGCGCCGGTACTGCCCGCCCACCTCGAAGAGCGTGCGCGTGATCTGCCCGAGCGAGCACACGCGCACCGCATCCATCAGCACCTCGAACACATTGCCGTCTTCGATCACGGTCTGACGAAGCCGAGCGAGCATGGGCCCGCTCTGGTTGGCGTGCCGCGCATGAAAGTCAGCCAGGCGCTCAAGCTGCGAGCGCTTTTCCTCATCGGTCGATCGGGCGAGCTCGAGCTTTTCGGGAATCGGGTCGCCATGCGGATTGCGAAACGTGTTCACGCCAATCACCGGATACTCACCGGTGTGCTTGAGCATCTCGTAATGCATGCTTTCGTCCTGAATCCGACCGCGCTGATAGCCGGTTTCCATCGCGCCCAGCACGCCGCCCCGCTCGCTGAGCCGCTCGAACTCGGCAAGCACCGCCTCTTCCACCAGTTCGGTGAGCTCATCGATCACGAAGCTGCCCTGGTTGGGATTCTCGTTTTTCGCCAGGCCCCACTCGCGATTGATGATGAGCTGGATCGCCATCGCGCGGCGCACGCTTTCCTCGGTGGGTGTGGTGATCGCCTCATCGTAGGCATTGGTGTGCAGGCTATTGGCGTTGTCATAGGTGGCAATGAGCGCCTGCAGCGTAGTGCGGATATCGTTGAACGCGATTTCCTGCGCGTGCAGCGAGCGGCCGCTCGTCTGGCAGTGATATTTGAGCTTCTGGCTACGATCATTTGCGCCATAGCGCTCGCGCATTGCCACCGCCCAGATCCGGCGCGCCACCCGGCCGAGCACCGTGTACTCCGGGTCCATGCCATTTGAAAAGAAGAACGACAAATTGGGGGCGAAATCATCGATCTTCATGCCGCGTGCGAGATACGCTTCCACGAACGTAAAGCCATTCGAGAGGGTGAAGGCAAGCTGACTGATCGGGTTCGCACCAGCCTCGGCAATGTGATAGCCCGAGATCGATACCGAATAGAAATTACGGACATCGTGACGGACGAAATATTCCTGGATGTCGCCCATCACCTTGAGACTGAACTCGGTGGAGAAAATGCAGGTGTTCTGTCCCTGGTCTTCCTTCAGGATGTCGGCCTGCACCGTGCCGCGTACGGTGGCAAGCGTGCGGGCGCGGAGGGTCGCCGCCTCATCAGAAGAGGGTGCACGGCCGTGCTCTTTTTCAAAGCGCTCGATGTTCTGATCGATCGCGGTGTTCATGAACATCGCAAGGATCGAGGGCGCGGGTCCGTTGATCGTCATGGACACGCTGGTGGAGGGCTCACACAGATCAAAGCCCGAGTAGAGCACCTTCATGTCATCGAGGGTTGCGATCGACACGCCGGAGTTACCGACCTTGCCATAGATGTCGGGACGCAGATCGGGGTCATGCCCATAGAGCGTGACGGAATCGAATGCGGTTGACAGGCGCTTGGCGGGCATGCCCTCGGAGAGCATCTTGAAGCGGCGATTGGTGCGAAACGGATCGCCCTCGCCTGCGAACATGCGGGTGGGGTCCTCGCCCTCGCGCTTGAACGCGAACACCCCGGCGGTGTAGGGAAACGCGCCCGGAACGTTTTCAAGCAACAGCCAGCGCAGCAACTCGCCATGGTCTTCATAGCGTGGCAGCGATACTTTCGGAATTCGCGTGCCTGAGAGCGACCGCGTGGCGATCGCGGTGCGCTGCTCGCGATCGCGCACCTTCACCACAAACTCGTCGGCACTATAGGCGCGTAGCGTCTCTGGCCAGCTCGCAAGAAGCTTGAGGCACGCCGCCGGCAGCTTTTCTTCGCGCGCCGTCGCCAGCGCTTCGAGCGCCTCGCGGGCCTTGTTTTTGTCGGGGTTGGCTTCGAGCAGCATTCGCTTGGATTCGCGCAGCTGCTGCACTTCGCGGGCGATACGGCTCTGCGAGAGCGCCTGGGCCTTATAACCTCGTACGGTATCGGCGATGTCAGCGAGATAGCGCACGCGCGGGCCCGGCACGATCACCGACTGCCTGGACGAATATCGGATGTTCTGCACCGGCAGTCGCCCGGGCGCGTCGCCCGCGGGGAGCCCAAGTTCGGTGAGCTTGGGCAGCATCGCCTGGTAGAGCGCGGTGACGCCATCGTCGTTAAAGCGCGAGGCTTGCGTACCGTAGACCGGCATTTCTTCAGCGCGTCGGTTCCATTGCTCGCGATTGCGCTGGTACTGCTTGGCGACATCGCGGAGCGCATCCATCGCGCCCTTGCGATCGAATTTATTGATCGCAACAAAGTCGGCAAAGTCGAGCATGTCGATTTTCTCGAGCTGGCTGGCCGCGCCGAATTCTGGCGTCATCACATAGAGCGAGGCATCGACCAGCGGCACGATCGCCGCATCGCCCTGCCCGATGCCCGAGGTTTCTACCACCACCAGATCAAAGCCCGCCACCTTGCAGGCGGCAATTGCATCGGGCAGTGCGCCGCTCACCTCGCTACCCGCCTCGCGCGTGGCAAGCGAGCGCATGAAGATGTTTGGATGATTGATCGCATTCATCCGGATCCGGTCGCCAAGCAGCGCACCGCCCGACTTCCGTCGGGTGGGGTCCACTGAGATGACCGCGATCCGCAGCGCATCGTCGCGATCCAGGCGAAAGCGCCGCACCAGCTCATCGGTGAGCGAGCTCTTGCCCGCGCCGCCCGTGCCGGTGATACCCAGGGTGGGCACCTTGCGCGCATCGGCAAGCTTGTGGAGCTCGGCGCGCAGGGGCGCTTCAGCGCGGCCGGCCTCAAGCGCGGTGATGAGCTGCGCGAGCACCCGGGTGTGACCGTGCACGGGCGTACCGGGGTCGGGCGTACGCCGCGCACAATCGACGAGCGATGCCAGCGAGGCAGGCGCAAACTCGGACAGATCGCGATCACAGCGACTGATCATGTCGCCGATCATGCCCTGTAGCCCCAGCCGCTGACCGTCTTCAGGCGAGTAGATGCGCGCAACGCCGTAGTCGTGAAGCTCGCGGATTTCGGCGGGCACGATCACCCCGCCGCCGCCGCCAAACAACTTGATATGCGAGGCGCCTTGCGAGGCGAGCAGATCAATCATGTACTTGAAGAACTCGACATGGCCGCCCTGATACGACGACACCGCGATGCCATGCGCATCTTCCTGGAGCGCGCAGTTCACGATCTCCTGCACCGAGCGGTTGTGCCCCAGGTGAATCACCTCGCAACCCATTGACTGCAGGATGCGACGCATGATGTTGATCGAGGCGTCGTGGCCGTCAAATAGCGAGGCAGCGGTAACAAACCGCACCTTGTTGGTCGCGCGATATTGCGCGAGCCGGGCACTTTCGGAGAGGTCGGACATGGCGGATCCTGCGAGCGGCCAGCGGGGCCGAACCAGAGGCTACCCGCCAGTAAAAGGGAGCCTGGAATCTAATTGACGTTAACGTAAACGTCAATATCGTACGTCGACCGCGTAATGCTCGGCGAGCCAGGTCGCATACGCTGCCATGTCGACCGCGCCGGCAAGCGTTGCCGCGCCGTCGTGGCCGCGCAACAGGTACGGGTAGCGCCGGATCATGGTCTCGGCCCGACTGCGGTCGAGGCCCGCGCCCAGCTGGGCCATGGGCCGGCCGCTCTCCCGGGGGTCGGCTGAGGCCATCGTACGAGCGCCCGTCGTGCCTTGGCTGGCGGGCGGCGGGCCGGTCTGCGCGCTCGCCGTGCGCGTGAGCGGGACGCGGAACTCCCGATCGGGTCCGGGCGCGAAGAGGCTGCGCGCATCATGAAGGAGCGGCTCGGTCACCGTCTGCCAGGCCACATCGAGCGCCTTCAGCCCAACCCCCGCCTTGCGCGCCTGCTCAACCATCCAGCCGAGCGCGACGTCTGACAGATCGCCCTCGGCATGGCTGCCACCGATATCGCCATGGTCGCCGATGAACCCGCGCTCAAGTCGCCAGCCGCCAGCCGGGGGCGCCTGATCGGGGCCAATCGATTCCAGGGGAAAGAACCGGCGCTGCTCGTTTAGCGCCACCGCATGCACGACCACGCGCGCCTGGGGCGGAACGCCCAGATTCCACTGCGCGTTCGCCTGGCCATTCAAGCCAAACTGGGCCACTGTGTCCCAGAGCCCGATGAAATTGAGCGACACGCAGCGCTGAAGCGACAGATAGTGGCCGTTACTGATTCGGGCAGCGACGGTATTGGCAAAGTCACGCGCCATCGCCGCACCGCGTGAAAACCCGACCACATCGACATTGACCGGCACGCCGCGGGTCTCGGGCGACCGCAGCGCGCGGTCGAGCACCCCGAGCATGTGATCGACCCGGCGACGTGCACTCGAGGCCTGCAGCGTATCGAGGGCATCGGCGCCGATCCCCGAGCCACGGTCCAGGGTCCCCACGCCGCTCATGTAGTGGCGCTCGCTCGCGCCGTAGAGACTAAAGAACTTGGCGACGTTGGAGAGCGTGTCGGGCGCGCGCGCGGGGTCACTGTTGCCGGTGCCATCAAAGGCAAAAAGAATCAGCCCGAGGGGGTCGGTCGCCTGAACCGGGTTGCCGGCTGCATAGGCGTGGAGATTCCAGCCGGCGGCAAGCCCCAGCGGATCGGGCTCCAGATAGCGCCCGTGACGGGGATCATAGGTGCGCTGATAGTTGTCGTGGAGCCCGGTCTCCCGATCGTGATACTGGCCGGGCAAGCGCAGCGGCTGATCAAATCGCCCGTTCTCCTCGAGCACCTCGCCATAGGCACCCAGCCGGGCCTGCCAGACCACACGGCCGGTCTGATCGACCGCCACCTGCGGCGTACCCAGCGGATCAGCCAAAAGCCAGGTGATGGCGAGCGGGCGCGCACCACGCCGCGCTACCCCCTGAGGTTGGACATCCGGCTCGACAATCGCCACGACCCGGCCCTGCCAGCGGATGAAGTGCCGCGTGATCCGGCCCGCTGCGTCCAGCTCCGCGACCAGTGCGTTCTGGTGGTAGAGGAATCGCGTGGTGCGAGGCACCGGGTCGTGTACGCGCTTGAGCACCCGCTCGCCCAACGCGTTGTAGCGATAGTCGATCGCGCTGGCGAGGGGCGGCGTCTGCTCGCGGGCGGGCAGCGCCTCGGGGCTGCGTTCCGCCCGCTCGATCCGGCCGGACGCCCCATAGCCCAGCAGCCAGGCGCCATGGCGAAGCGGCCGGCCCGCTGGGTCAGACAGGGCTGGCAGCACCGGTTCGGTACGGCCCGATTCATCGCGGAGCAGCCTGAGGTCACCCCCCGGGGAGTAGTGATAGAACGAACGCTGGGTCGCGCCGCCCTTGCGCTGCCACTCACGCGCGATCAGCCGGCCTGCCGCATCGAAGCCGAAGCGCTCCTCGCCGTCCAGGCGCTCGATCGCCGCCATCAGGCCGTCATCGCGGCGCCGGATCTCGAAGCGAGCGAGCGACTCGCCGCCGCGCTCGCGGCGCCACTCGAGCGAGGCGAGCCGCCCTTCGCGGTCAAACCGGCGAAGCGCATGCACACCCGCGCCCAGCCGCTCGGAGACGGCCTC
>JALREG010000170.1 GCA_023253905.1 Burkholderiaceae bacterium | reverse complement strand
TGTCGGAAGCTACTTCAGCGATATCGCCAGCAACGTCCTTGGCCTTTTCTACGGCCTTCTTGGTAAAGTCAGTAATGGTCGAAGTATCAAATTCAAACTTCATTTTTTATCATCCTATAATTAGTGATTACCTTTGCAATGGAGGCGGCCGCAAAGGCAGCGACCGCCACCGGCGGCGTGATGGCCGATACCGCCGCGTAGTAGACGACAAGCAGGTGCGAGGCCATGGTGGACAGGCCCAACGAGATGAGCGCGGGCGCTGCGAGCACCGCCGAGAGTGCATAGACCGCGGGGACCGGCATGCCCATTCCGAGCACGACGATCACTGTGATTGCAGTGAACACCGTGAGCGCAAAGTTACCCGAGGCAAGGAGGAACAGACCGGAGCTGATCTTGCCGCTTAGATCGGTCATGGACAGGGTGCCGATCACGAGCCCGGCGACGGCGCAGGCCACTCCCACGGTGATCATGCGCTGCATGCCTTCGATCAGGGCTTGACCCAGCCGCTTTGGCAGATCCGAAAGCGGCCGGCAGCGGAGCAGGATTACCGGAACCAGCGCCGCGCAGGCAACCGCCCCGGCGAAAGCCGGCCGGTTGAGCGCAAGCACCGCCCATGCGATGGTGACCAGCGGGATGAGATAGATCCAGTCGCGCCGCAGTACCGCGCCCACCTTCGGAATGTCGTCCTGTTCGAGGGGCGTAAGGCCTGCGCGGTGTGCCTGTAGCGTCACTGCGAGGTAGACGCAGAGGTAATAGAGCAGCCCGGGGATGATGGCCACCAGCGCGATGTCGCCATACGGAATGCCGGTGAAGTCGGACATCATGAAGGCCGCTGACCCCATCACCGGTGGCAGAATCGCCCCGCCCGTCGAAGCGGCTGCTTCAATCGCACCCGCTCGCACGCGTGTGAATCCGGTGCGAATCATGAGTGGAATGGTGAAAGATCCGGTGGTCACCACGTCGGCTGTGGGCGAGCCCGAGATTGAGCCGTAAAGGCCTGACGAGAGCACGGCCACCTTGGCCGGGCCGCCCACCTGACGGCCCACCAGGGCATTGGACAGATCGTGAAAGAAGTCGCCCCCGCCGAAGCGGTCAAGGAGCGCGCCGAACAGCACAAAAATGAACACCAGATAAGCGGCCACCTCCAGCGCCGGTCCGTAGAGGCCGTTGTTGGTGAAGACCAGCTGGTCGATCATTTCGGGCACGCTCATGCCGCGGTGAGAGAACGCGCCGGTGAGTTTGTCGCCGAGCGCCGCATAGCCCAGAAAAAGGCCCACCAGCAGCACCAGGACGATACCGATGGTGCGGCGCGTGGCCTCGAGCACCAATCCAATGAGTACGATTGAGACCGCTACATCGGCGGTGCTGAGCGGATCGAGGACGGGCAGCCGATCCTTGTGCACGTCGTGCATCAGCACGAAATAGGCGCAGCACCCAAGCGATACGAGTGCGAGCAGCCAGCCGCTCCAGGTTTCGGTGGTCGGTCGCCGGGCGTTACCGGTGGTGTGCAGAAACGCAAGCGACAGGACCCCGCCCAGAAAGAGATAGAGCCCGATCGCCTCATCGATGTAAACGCCGGCTGCGACCGCGATGAAGGTGACCGCAAGACCGAGGCACAGCACGGCGCTCAGGATGCGGCCAATGGGCCCGAGCGCACGCGAGCGCCCCGAGCCGATCCAGTCTAGCCAAGTCATCGAAGGATTCCGTTGAGGGTGGGCCAGATCCCGGCCCGGAGTTTATCCGGGGCCGGGGCCAGCGAGAACACAGCGGCGGAGTGCACGCGAGATCAGGAACCGGACAGGCCGCACCGGGCGGCAAGCGGCACTTACTTAAGCAGACCCGCTTTGCGATAGGCGGCGGCCGCGCCCGGGTGCAGGGGAAGCGGCGCGACCCGGGTGAGGCTTTCGGGTGTGAGTCGCGACAGCGTGGCGTGCGATTTCTGCAGGAACTCGAAGTGCTTGAGCATGGCCGACACGATGGCCTCAGCCTCACCATCTTTCATTTCGGCCGCAGCCATCACCACCACGCTGCCGCGCACGGTGGTGGCCGCCTCGGGCGAAAACGCGTAGGTGCTGGCGGGTACGCTGATGGTTTCGGTACCCAGTTGCTTGTTCAGTCGATCGACGGCCTCCGGGCCCAGTCCAATCAGCTTGAATTGCGTATCGCGGGCGGCATTGACGATCTGGCTCGATGGAAACGCGAGCAGGTTGATGATCAGATCGATCTGGCCGTTTTTCATCATTGCGAGGCCATTGTTGTAGGCGACGTAATTGAGCCGTCCGCCCCAGCTTTCGATGTCTTTTACGCTGAAGCCGTGGGCGCTGAAGACCGCCTCGCCGGCGACCGCCATGAGCGTGCCTTTGGAGTTGAGCGCGACCCGAACCGGCATCTTGCGCTCGCGGATCTGGTCGATGCTGGTGATGCCTGACGCGGTGGTGGCAAGGATCTGCACGGCCGCTTCAGGGTCGATCATCGCGATCGCGCGGACGTTCTTCAGCGGTTGGGTGAAGGGCTCGACCCCTGCTTCGGCCTGACGCGCGAGCTGCGCGTGCGCAATACCGAGTTGCACCTTGCCCTGCGACACGAGGAGCAGGTTACCGGCTTCGCGACCGGGTTCGTAAGTGAACGAAATGCCGGGGTACTCTTTTCGGAGCGTCTCGCCGATGGCGGTGCCGACCGCGCTCCATGCGCCGCCCACCGACCCGCCTGCGAGGGTGACTTTGGCGGGAGCGCCCTGAGCGCCCGCCGCAGCAGGTATAGCAATGCACGTGACGGCAGTTGCGAGTCCGTTGATCAGCCTGCGACGGCCGGTGTTGGAAAGAACGGGCATTGCGGTCTCCTGTTGGCATTGTGTGGTTTTGAGCCGATTGTAGCCCTCGTCACAGGCTTTCTGAGGCGCAGCGAAGAAAGTCCCGGGGATGGGCAGGTTTGTTGCACGGCACCAATCGGTTAGAATAAAGGGTTCTCCAGTGAACTTAAGCGATGAACGTTCCATCTCGGACAAGACGATGAGTGAAACTTTGAATCCCTCCGAATCGTCCCGCCGCTCGGCGATCGGTCTTGTGGCCGCGGCGGGTGCAGCGGGCGGCGCGGCTGTTGTCGTGCCCTTCGTCAGCACCTTCGCGCCTTCGGAAAAAGCCAAGGCCGCCGGCGCGCCGGTTGAAATTGATGTGTCGGCCATGCAGCCCGGCGAACTGAAGCGGGTGGAATGGCGTGGCAAACCGGTCTGGGTGCTTCGTCGCACCCAGGAAATGCTCGCCACCCTGAAAGGCACCGAGCCTCAGGTGGCCGATCCCGGGTCGATACGCACCGCGTATCCCACGCCGGACTACGCGAAGAACCCGCATCGCTCGATCAAGCCGGAGTACCTGGTGGTGGTGGGCATCTGCTCGCACCTTGGGTGTTCGCCCAGCGACAAATTCGCTACCGGCCCCCAGCCGTCGCTGCCCGACGACTGGTCGGGCGGGTTCCTGTGCCCCTGCCACGGATCCACCTTCGATCTGGCTGGCCGGGTGTTCAAGAACAAGCCGGCGCCCGACAACCTCGAAGTGCCGCCGCACCGCTACCTGTCCGACACCCGCATCCTGGTCGGTGAGGACAAAGCCGCCTGACCGACGATAGTGTCGAGAGGCGTGAAGACCCTAATACCTTACCGGACGATGGGGCGCTTGGTGCGCATAATCGAGAACCCCTCATCCCGCTCGTGAAAGTCGCGAGGAGCAACTGAAAAATGGCGCAGCAAAAGCAAGTTGAAACCACTGGCCTTCTTGGATGGGTCGATCAGCGTTTCCCGCTGACGGCCACCTGGAAAGCGCATCTGTCGGAGTACTACGCTCCGAAAAACTTCAACTTCTGGTACTTCTTTGGGTCGCTCGCCATGCTGGTGCTGGTGATCCAGATCGTGACCGGCATTTTCCTCGTCATGCACTACAAGCCGGATGCCTCGTTGAACGAAGCCGGCGTGCCGGTGGCCTTTGCCTCGGTCGAGTACATCATGCGTGATGTGCCTTGGGGCTGGCTGGTGCGTTATCTGCATTCCACTGGCGCCTCGGCATTCTTCGTGGTGGTCTACCTTCACATGTTCCGCG
>JALREG010000146.1 GCA_023253905.1 Burkholderiaceae bacterium | reverse complement strand
CGGCTCCGTGGTCCCGCGGAACTCGGTGTACCACCAGGAACTGATGAAGCTCGGTGAGGCGTGGCGGGCTGCCCAGGGCGGTAACGCGCGCTTTGCCGCGTTCACCGATGGGTCGCAGGGCGGTGAAGCCGAGATGGTCCGGCGTATGCGGATCGGCCAGCTGCAGGGCGCGCTGATGTCGGT
Source organism: Burkholderiaceae bacterium (assembly GCA_023253905.1). The sequence goes on along the minus strand of JALREG010000146.1, from coordinate 1,546 downwards.
CGTCGGTCTGCGTGAAATCGAACCCACCATCTCGGCATTGCAAAATTTGCCACTGCTCTTTCGAAGCTGGGAGGAAATCGACTACGTCCGAGAGCGCCTGCGACCCTCGATCGAACGGCGATTCAGCGAGCGTGGTTTTGTGGTGCTGGGCTGGGGCGACGCGGGCTGGATTCGGTTTTTTTCTCGCGAGCGGGCCGTGCATCCGGATGACTTCAAGCGGATGAGATTTTTCGCTTGGGGATCCGAGCCCGAGCAACAGTCCATCATGAAGAGCCTGGGTTACACACCGGTTCCGCTTGAGACGGGAGATGCGCTGGCGGCGATTCAAACCGGCATGATCAGCGTCGTGCCGTCGACGCCCTATTTCGCTTTGGCCGCACAAATTTTCTCTGCCGCATCGCATATGCTCGAGATCAATTGGGCCCCGATGGTTGGCGCTCTGGTGGTGACCCAAAAAGCCTGGGACTCGATGTCGGATGCGGCTCGCGTATCGCTCCGCACTGCGGGCGAATCAGCGGGTATCGCCATGCGGACCCGCGCCCGAGCTGAGGTCGACGAGGCGGTCGAGGCCATGAAGAAGCGTGGACTTACCGTTAATCAGCCCGATGACTTGCAACGCAAGGCGTGGGAGGACCTCGCCCAGGGTCTTTATCCCAGGCTTCGCGGCACGCTGGTGCCTGCTGACGCCTTCGATGAAGTGTTTTTGCACCTTAAGGCTTATCGTTCAACCCGGGGCGGCTGAGCGGCCGGCTGCGTTGAGTACCCTCGCATCATCGGAATCACGGACTGACCTGTTCGGCTGGTTGGCCGCGCTTGCGCTCGCGCTGATGGTGGCGATTCCGGTAGTGGAGATCGCTGCGCGGCCCCTGATGGGTCAGGGCATTGATAACGCCTCGGTGGTAGTCCAGCATCTCGGGCTATTGATGGCGATGGCCGGTGCGGTAGCGGCCGCGCGCCGAAACGAGTTGAGCACTGTGCTGCATCTGCCCGAGCGAGCAGATCAGCGGCTGAGGCAGCCGGTCGATCCGTTGTGGGTACTGCGTGCGGTTGCGCTTAGCGGGTCGGCGTTCGCGGCCGCGGTGCTTGCGCGGGCGAGTTGGACCTTCGTCATGATCGAGATGGACGCAGGCACTCGGCTCGCCTATGGCATTCCGGTCTGGGCGATCCAGTTTGCGCTACCCGCGGGATTTGCGCTGATTTCGGTCTTTCTGGGCAGGCGCCTGTCGCGACGGGCCGCCCAGGGCTGGGCACTTGCGTTGGCACTGCTCGGCGCCGGATGGTTGGGCGCGGAGGCCTTTGAGGGCACGAGCCCCATCGGAACGGTTGTAGCGGTAGCGATGGTCGTGGCCATGTTACTTGCAGGCGCGCCGATCTTTGCCTGTCTCGGTGCGCTCGCTGTGGTGCTGATGGCGGGGGAAGGGCTGCCGCTTGCATCAGTTCCGCTTTCTCACTATCAGATCACCGTCAATCCGTCGCTCCCCGCGCTACCGCTCTTTACGCTTGCCGGTATTGTGGTGGCGCGAACCGGTGCAGCCGCGCGGGTGGG
>JALREG010000112.1 GCA_023253905.1 Burkholderiaceae bacterium | reverse complement strand
CGATTCTTCCCCATTCGCCGCACCGAGCAGATAGTGTCCGACTTCGCACGAGCCCACCTTGCTGTCATCCCGAACGCGGCTCTCTTCGCTCACGAGGAGCAGCCGGAAGCGGTCGCTGCGGCTCTCCTTCCCACCATCATCCACGGCACGGTATTCGATGAGAACATGGTCGACAACCTGCGCGTGACCGTGGTGGCCACCGGTATCGGCAAGCGTGCCTCGCGCCCGGTGCTGGTGCCGCAGACCTCGCTTCGTACCGGCACCGACAATGCGCCGATTGCCGACGCGACGGGCGGCTACGACCGCTTCGACCAGCCCACCGTCTGGCGCAATCCGCGTGCAAGCGCGGCAGCGCAGGTGCAGGCGCTGGAGGAAAGCGGGGTCGAGCGGTTCGACATCCCGGCGTTTCTGCGCAAGCAGGCCGACTGAGTCGGGCCTGCCGGTCGCGTAATGTCGGCATCCGGGTGGCGGACGTCTCCCCGCCACCCGGAAGGCCGCATGCGCGGTTTGCGCGGGCCTGACCCGCGCATGGCCATTGACCGGCGGCGCCAGACGACCGGTTAAACTTGTCACTCCCGTTCAATTTTCTTCAGGAGCCCTCACCATGACGATCAAGGTTGGCGATCGCGTGCCGGATGCCACGCTGTTTGAATTCATCGAGGTCGAGGGCAATGGCTGCTCGATCGGCCCCAACGCCTTCAAGGTTGCCGATATCGCCAGCGGCAAGAAAATCGCCGTGTTCGGTTTGCCGGGTGCCTTCACCCCCACCTGCTCGGCGCAGCATGTTCCGAGCTATGTCAAGCACTTTGATGCGCTGAAGGCCAAGGGCATTTCCGAGGTCTGGTGTGTCTCGGTTAACGACGCCTTCGTGATGGGCGCCTGGGCGCGCGATCAGAAAGCGGGCGGCAAGGTGCGCATGATGGCCGACGGCAGCGCCGAGTTCACCAAGAAGCTGGGCCTGGAGCTCGATCTGACCGGTCGGGGCATGGGCGTTCGCATGCAGCGCTTCTCGATGGTGATCGACAATGGCGTCGTGAGCCAGCTCAACATCGAAGCCCCGGGCAAGTACGAAGCCTCGAGCGCCGAGGCGATGCTCGCCAAGCTTTGAGGCAGGTCTGAGGCCGGCGATCCCATGATGCGGCAGCGCACGATTCGCGAGCGAGTCCGCACTATCGGTGTCGGTCTTCACTCCGGCGAGCGGGTCGAGCTCACGCTCAGGCCCGCTCTGCCCGACACCGGAATTGTTTTTCACCGGGTCGATCTGGAGCCACCGGTGTCGCTCGCTGCCCGCGCCGAGTCGGTTAACGACACGCGCATGGCGTCGACTTTGTCGGCGCAGGCGCCGGGCGCTGACGCGGTTCGGGTGGCTACGGTTGAGCATCTCATGTCGGCGCTCGCAGGCCTGGGTATCGACAACCTGCACGTCGATGTTGATGCAGCCGAAATCCCGATTCTCGACGGTTCGTCGGCGTCGTTCGTATATCTGCTGCGGTCGGCCGGCATCCTGGAGCAGTCCGCGCCCAAGCGATTCATTCGGGTGACCGCGCCCATCGAGGTTCGCGAAGGCGACAAATTTGCGCGTCTTGAGCCGCATTTCGGTTTCAGGCTCGACTTTTCCATCAGCTTTGGCCACCCGGCGATTGACGCGACCGGCCAGCGCATCGTGGTCGATTTCGCCGAGCGCTCGTACACCCGTGAGGTGGCGCGGGCCCGCACGTTCGGTTTCATGCGTGATGTCGAGGCGCTCCGCTCCAACGGGCTCGCCAAGGGCGGCAACCTCGGTAACGCTATCGTGATGGATGAATACCGGGTCCTGAACGATGAAGGCCTTCGAATCGACGATGAATTCGCCATGCACAAGGTGCTGGATGCCATCGGCGATCTGTACCTCGTCGGGCATCCGCTGCTCGCGGGCTATGTGGCGCACAAATCCGGCCACGCCCTGAACAATCTGCTGCTGCGCGAGTTGCTTGCGCGAACCGATTGCTGGCAGTGGGCCACCTTCGGCGGCTCGCGCGAGGCGCCCAGGCTTTTTGAACTCGACTGGCGAACCGCCTGAGGCAGCCAGGCTAGCGGTCGTATTCCGCCCGCTGGTGACGAATCAGCGAGGCGAGCGCCCGTCGCAGCCCTTCTGACTGTGCACTCGCCTCAATCGCTTCGAATCCTGACAGCGCACTCTCCGGAATCGGGGTGCGCGGCGGCCCCGGTGGCGGTCGAACCGCATCAGCCGTGTTCCGACGGGTACGGATCCGCAGGCGGGCGACCGCGGCGCCCCGCCGCCTGAGGTTGTCGACTAGCGTGGGCTCGAGCTGGCGCAGGCGGGCGGCTTCGGCGGCGTTGCGCGCAGCGATCGCGAGCGTGCCGTCTTCGGACAGACTGAGCACCGTAAGCGGCGACTGGGTGTAGCTCGCCGACACCATCGCCTGCAGTTCGACCATGCTCGCGAGTCGGCTGGCCACCTCGCGGAATGCGGGTTCGGCCTGCAGCCAGTCGATGGCGCTTGCCCGCTTGTTCGCAGCGCTCATCAACGGATCTCGACACGGCCGCACGAGCACCGCCCAGGCTTGAAAGCTCGCGCTCGAGCAGATCCTGACGGCCCTCTGGGGTTACGCGTCGGGTGCGGCGATGAACGGAGCATCGGCTCTCCTGATGGTAGGTGGCCTGTGGTCGGGCGGCCGTTCCACGGTGTCCTGGGACCGTTGATTCATGGCGGGGCGGTGTCGATGGATGAGCGGGCCCCACCTGCGTGCAGGCTAGCACGACCCGTGCGGCCCTGCGTGCTAGACTCCCGCGGTTTCACCCTCGTCGGTCGCCCGTGCGGACCCGCCAGCCGCCCAGGCAGGACCCCCAGGCCAGGCTTCACATGCGCCGGGCCTGATCGGACGGCACTGACGGAACAACACCGACTGAGCCACACGGCCAGGCGACCAGAGCGCACCACGACGATGCTGCAAAACCTCTTAAAGAAGATTTTCGGCAGCCGCAATGAGCGGCTGCTGCGCCAGTACCGAAAGACGGTCGAGGCCATCAATGCGCTCGAGCCCGACGTGCAGAAGCTCTCTGACGAGGCGTTGGCCGGACGCACGGTCGAGTTCCGCGAGCGGATCGCCCGGGGCGAAGCCCTCGACTCGCTGCTGCCCGAAGCCTTTGCGGTCTGCCGCGAAGCGTCGGTTCGCGCGCTGGGCATGCGCCACTTCGACGTACAGCTGATCGGCGGCATGGTGCTTCACCACGGCAAGATCGCCGAGATGCGCACCGGCGAGGGCAAGACGCTCACCGCCACATTGCCCGTCTATCTCAACGCGCTTGCCGGTCGCGGTGTTCATGTGGTGACGGTGAACGACTATCTGGCTGCGCGCGATGCCGAATGGATGGGCAAGGTTTACCGCTTCCTTGGCATGTCCGTAGGCACCATCCTGTCGCAGCAGCAAACCGAAGCCAAGCGCGTCGCCTACGCTGCCGACATCACCTATGGCACTAACAACGAATTCGGCTTCGATTACCTGCGTGACAACATGGAGCACAGCGCCGGCGAGCGGCGCCAGCGCGGGCTCTTTTACGCGATCGTCGACGAGGTTGACTCAATCCTGATTGATGAAGCGCGTACGCCCCTCATCATCTCCGGACAGGCGGAAGATCACACCGAACTCTACCGTCGGGTGAACGCTGTGCCTGGGCTTCTCACCGAGATGCCCCATGAGCCCAAGGCCAATGAGCCCGAACCACCGGGTGACTACTGGGTGGACCGCAAGGCGCATCAGGTTTATCTGTCCGATGCCGGCCATGAAAAGGCCGAGCAGGTGCTGGAGCAACTCGAGCTGCTGTCGGGTGGCGCGAGCCTCTACGACGCCGCCAACATTGCACTCATGCACCATCTGATGGCGGCGCTACGCGCTCACACGCTTTACTTCCGTGACCAGCACTATGTGGTGCAAAACGGTGAGGTCATCATCGTTGATGAGTTCACTGGACGCCTGATGCCGGGTCGCCGCTGGTCCGAGGGTCTGCACCAGGCGGTCGAGGCCAAGGAAGGCGCCAACATTCAGGCCGAGAACCAGACGCTCGCCTCGATCACCTTCCAGAATTACTTCCGCATTTATCGCAAGCTCTCGGGCATGACCGGCACTGCCGACACCGAGGCGCCCGAGTTCCTGCAGATCTACAACCTCGAGGTGAACGTCATCCCGACGCACCGACCGATGGTCCGCAAGGATATGGCGGATCTCGTTCATCTCACGCAGGCCGACAAATTC
>JALREG010000050.1 GCA_023253905.1 Burkholderiaceae bacterium | reverse complement strand
TTGATCCGCGCACCGAACGCCGCGCGCTGGTCTTCGAGCGACGAGTGCATGGCAATGTCAAGGTGTCTCATCTCGACACCGACTTCACTCAAAGTATCGATTACCAGACGCTGGTCGAATGTTCGCGCACGCTTGCGGGGTTGGTGAGCCCGGGTTCGCAGATTCGCCGCGGCGAGGGTGAGCGCCAGCGCACGCAGCTGGTCGATTCATTTGGCGGCGCCATGCGTTGGTTGCTCTCAGAGGCTGACCGTTCGGTTACCCGTCAGCGCTACAAGGGGCTGGGTGAAATGAATGCTGAGCAGCTCTGGGAAACCACCATGGACTCACAGGTGCGCCGTCTTCTCAAGGTGCAAATCGAAGATGCCATCGCAGCCGATCAGATCTTCAGCACGCTGATGGGTGACGATGTCGAGCCCAGGCGTGCGTTCATCGAAAAGAATGCGCTCGGCGCACGAAATATCGATGCCTGAGCACCGCCCCTGATGAGCAGCCTTTCGATCGCCGAGGAGGTGCGAAGGCGCCGTACCTTCGCCATCATTTCTCACCCTGATGCGGGTAAAACCACGCTCACCGAGAAGCTCCTGCTGTTCGGGGGCGCCATTCAGCAGGCTGGCACGGTCAAAGCGAGAAAGAGCGCTCGCCATGCCACCTCCGACTGGATGGAAGTTGAAAAGCAACGCGGCATTTCGGTGAGCAGTTCAGTGATGCAGTTCGAATACGCGCATCACACCATCAATCTGCTCGATACCCCTGGCCACGAAGACTTCTCCGAAGACACCTATCGGGTGCTCACTGCGGTGGATGCCGCAGTCATGGTGATCGACGCGGCCAAAGGTGTTGAAGAGCGAACCATCAAGCTCCTCGAAATCTGTCGTCTGCGTAACACGCCCATCATCACCTTCATCAACAAGCTCGACCGAGAGGTGCGAGAGCCGTTATCGCTGATCGAGGAAGTCGAGTCGGTGTTGAAAATCGACTGTGCACCGCTTGCCTGGCCGCTTGGCATGGGTAAGCGCTTCAGAGGTGTATTTGATCTTCGTCGCGACCAGCTGATCCGATTTGCAGCGGGCGAAGACCGGGTCAGTGCAGATGAGGAAGTGATTGCCGGCCTCGACAACCCGCGGCTGGATGCGCTCTTTCCAGAAGAAATCAAGGCACTTCGAGATGATATCGATCTGGTGCGTGCCGCGAGCGCGCCGTTTGAGGTCGAGCGTTTTCTTGCTGCCAGCCAAACGCCGGTGCTGTTTGGATCGGCAATCAATAATTTTGGCGTGCGGGAAATCCTGCAGGCGCTGATCGATTGGGCCCCCGCGCCGCTGTCCCGCACCACCACCACGCGTGGCGTTGACCCAGAGGAGCCCGCGCTCACCGGTTTCGTCTTCAAGATCCAGGCCAACATGGATCCTCGGCATCGCGACCGCATTGCCTTCGTGCGGATCTGCTCGGGCCGCTACAGGCCGGGTTCGCGGGTGGTGCATCAGCGCACGGGCCGCGAACTCAAAATTGCCCACGCGCTCTCGTTCATGGCAAACGAGCGGGTGGCAAGCGAAGAAGCAGTGGCAGGCGACATCATCGGACTCCATAACCACGGTCAGCTTCAGATCGGCGATACCCTCACCGAGGGAGAGAAGCTCGCGTTTTTAGGCATCCCGTATTTCGCACCTGAACTATTCCGGATGGCGCGTGCGCGCGACCCGTTCAAATCCAAGCAGCTCAGCAAAGGCCTCAAAGAGTTGGGCGAAGAGGGTGCCATCCAGGTCTTTGAGAACGCGCTCGGCCACACGCTACTCGGCGCGGTGGGTCCGCTCCAGTTTGAGATCGTGGCGCACCGCCTGCAAACTGAATATCAGGTTGATGCGGTCTATGACCCCAGCGATATCCAGCTCGCCCGCTGGCTGGTGTTCCCCGACGATGCCGCGCGCAAAAAATTCGAGCGCGAACAGGCTGTGCGGCTTGCACAGGATGTCGATGGCAACCCGGTTTATCTTGCGCCCAACCGATACAACCTGCAGGTGACGATGGAGGCGTGGCCGTCGGTGCGCTTTCTCGCCACCCGCGAGCATGGGGAGATTCTGGGATGATCCGATCGCCCGACGACTTCGAGCCCTCGCTCGAGCTCTCGCTTCATGACGATGCGCTCGCCTATGTGTTCACAGGTGACGCGCTGGTGCTGACTGAACGCGAGCCGCGTGCGTTGCCCTGGCGACACTATCGGACGCTGGGTATCGAAGCCGGACGGGTGCACTCAATCGGACGACATCAGGGGCGGGATCATATTGCCGTCGCGCTCGATGCTTCGGGTGCAGGCGCGGGGGCGCTTCCGCCTGGTTTGCGGGCGGCGGGTCTGCGGCAGTGGTTTGGTGAGCTGAACGACACTGACCTGGCGATTGCCATGCGGGCGATCCAGCTCCTCGAGTGGGATCGCACGCATCGCTTCTGTGGCGCCTGTGGCACCGGGACAGAGCACCTGCCTGGTGAGCGCGCAAGGCGCTGCCCATCGTGCGGGCTTTCCACCTACCCGCGGATTGCACCCGCGATGATGGTCATGGTCACGCGTGGCCGTCAGATGCTGATGGGTCGAGGGCTGCACTTCCCGCCGGGTCGCTACAGCGCGCTAGCAGGGTTCGTTGAAGCGGGTGAAACCGTCGAGCAGGCGGTGGTGCGTGAAGTGAGGGAGGAAGCGGGTATTGAAATTCGCGATCTTCGCTATTTCGGAAGCCAGAGCTGGCCGTTTCCGCATTCCCTCATGATTGCGTTCCGTGCGGAATGGGCAGGGGGCGAGATCCGGATCGACCCCAACGAACTTGCCGATGCGCAATGGTTCGACCCCGAGGCCTTGCCGGGCATACCGCCAAGGCTCAGCATTGCTCGCGCGCTCATTGACGCAACGCTCGCCGAACTTTCCGGCTCTTCACCGCGCTAGTCGGCTCGACGGCTATCGAGGGCAGTGAGCTGTCCGCGTGGTCGAAGATGGCACGTACGCAGGGGTGGGTCGTGCGCCTCTGAACCGAAATCGCAAAGAACTCCTGTCTCACCTCATCGGTTGACCCGATGGCGCGCACGCCGTACTGCTCGGCGATTTCATCGGCAAGCGCAGCCGGCGACGAAAACACCCCGAGCCCCGCGCGACCAAAGGCTTTCATGAGCGCCGCGTCATCAAACTCCGCAACCAGTTCGGGGGCAAGATGATGTCGCTCAAACCATCGCACCAGCCGTCCGTAAAGCGAGGTGTCCTGCCCAGGCATCAGCATGGGCATCCGATGCAGGCAGGCTGGAAAATCACCGGTCAGGCGCTCGGCAAGCGCGGGTGCGGCGAAAAAGCAAAGCCCGGTTTCACCCAGACGGTGATTGAACGCGCGTACGCCGGTGCCGGGCGGCGTGGGGGTGTCCGCAATCACCATATCGAGGCGGTGAACCGAGAGCTCCGCGAGCAATCCGTCCAGCTTCCATTCGCGTGCGGTGAGGTGCACCGGTTTACCAATTCGCATGGCGGGTTCAATCAGCCGGTACGCGACGGCCTTGGGCACCACATCGGCCACGCCAATCCGAAAATGGACCGATTGCGACCCGGCGCTACCGCGCAGCACCGCCTCGGCTTCGGCGCCCAGCGAAAAAATCCGCTCGGCATAGTCGAAAGCGACCTGCCCGGACTCGGTCAGCTCGAGACGGCGACCGCGCCGTTCAAACAGTTGCGCGCCGAGCGACGCTTCGAGTTCATGGAGCTGCTCGCTGATGGTTTGTGGCGTGACATGGGCTTCGTCGCTTGCGCGCGCCAGGCCGCCTGCGCGCGCAACCCGCCAGAAATATTGCAGGTGCTTGTAGTTGATCATTCGGATAAACCGATATATAGACACGGAACAAACGAATATACCGAACTTACATACCCTTGTACGCTCCAGGTTGTCATCACTTTTCCATCGAGAGATTCCCATGAAAGTTTCGACAAAGGCTCGCATCGCCACGGCTGCGCTGGTCGAGCTTGGTGCGCACCGGGCAACCCATCCGGCGAGGCTGGCCGATATTGCAGCGCGGCTCGATGTGTCACTTTCTCATCTGGAGCATCTGTTTGCGCTACTTCGCCGGCATGAACTGGTGGAAGGTTTTCGCGGACCCGGAGGCGGTTATGTGCTGGCACGCGCCGCGCGCGACATCAGCGTGGGCGACATCGTCTATTGTGTGGACCAGCTCGATTCTCAGAGTGCCGCCGAGCGCGAGGCGGCGCTTGGCGCGCCCGGCGGCCAGGTCTGGGAGCAGCTGCGCACCCAGGCGATGGACTATCTGGACACGGTGTCGCTCCAGCAGCTGATCGACAGCTCGCGACTGCGCGGGGCATCAGCCGATCCGGCGCCGCAGCTCGTCTGATCACCGGGCGAGAACCCGGGCCGGCTGCGCGCGTGGGCGGTCCACCCGGGGCCAGCGGAGCACGATCGGGCTGCCCGGCGGGGTATGCTCGATGGTGTTGCGCCCGATTCGCTGGGCGCGCTGACTTCGGAGTCCCAACACGATGCTGTCCCTCATTGCCGGCTTGGTGCTCTTTATCGGCGCACACGCCATGCGCCTCGTATCCGAGACCGCCCGGGAGGGGCTGGTGTCTCGCCTGGGGCCGCTTGCCTATAAGGGGCTGATCTCACTGGTATCGCTCGTCGGTCTGGTGCTCGTGATCAAGGGCTACGGTATCGCGCGGGCTGACCCGGTGGTGCTCTGGTCGCCCTGGAGCGGCGGGCGACACATCGCAGCCCTTCTGTCGCTGATTGCGTTTGTGCTCGTCGTCGCCGCGTATGTTCCGCGCAATACCCTTCGAAGCCGGGTGGGGCATCCGATGGTGCTGGGGGTCAAGCTCTGGGCCCTCGGGCACCTGATCGCTAATCACACCCTTGCCGATCTGGTGCTGTTTGGCAGCCTCCTGATATGGGCAGTGCTGTCTTTTCGCGCCGCGCGGCGCCGGGATGCGCTGCTGCGCGCGCCTCCAGCCGATGCCACCGCCCAGAGCGGAACGATGGGTCCTACCATGACAGCTCCATCGCGGTTGGCCGATCTTGCGGTGATCGTGATCGGCATCGCGCTTTACGGGGCGTTCGCCTTTCACCTGCACGCGAGCCTGATCGGGGTTCGCCCCTTCGGTTGAGGGTCAACTCAGCTTTGCGGGCCCACCAGCGCGGCAAATCGGGCCAGATCGACGTTGCCGCCGCTTAACACGACCCCGATGCGTTTGCCGGCGAGTTCCGGCCGGGGCGTGAGCGCAGCCGCCGCGGCCAGGCAGCCGGTGGGTTCGACGACAAGTTTCAGCTGTTCGGCCATCCAGCGCATGGTGTCGACCAGCGCCGTATCATCAACCGTGACCACTTCGGCCACCAGCGCGCGCATGACCGCGAAGGTGAGTTCACCCGGCGACTGTGTCTGCGCGCCATCGGCAAGCGTCTGCGGCACGGCGATTCGCACCCGTTCACCCCGGGCAAGCGACTGGCGCACATCATCACCCGCCTGCGGCTCCACGCCAATGACCCGACAGCCGGGTGACCGGGCTGCCGCGGCGATCGCGCAACCGGAAATAAGCCCGCCGCCGCCCACGCACACAAAAAGCGCATCCAGGGGCCCAACCTCTCCGATGAGTTCGAGCGCTGCCGTGCCCTGCCCAGCCATGACGTCGGCATGGTCGTAGGGCGGAATCAGCGTCATGTGACGCTCGGCGGCAAGCCGGCTCCCGAGTGCCTCACGGTCTTCGGTATAGCGGTCATAAAACACGATCTCTGCGCCATGCGATCGCGTGGCTGCCACCTTGATGCCCGGCGCATCGGCTGGCATCACGATGAGGGCGGGCATGTGAAGAAGCTTGGCGGCAAGCGCGATGGCCTGCGCGTGGTTACCCGAGGAATAGGTGATGACACCGTGACGGCGGGCCGCGTCGTCAAACCGGCTGAGCGCATTGAATGCGCCGCGAAACTTGAAGGCGCCGATCCGCTGCAGGTTTTCGCACTTGAAGAACACGCGGGCACCCGCCATGGCGTCGGCCGCGTCGCAGGTGAGCACGGGCGTACGCACTGCGACCCCCGCGAGGCGGGATGCTGCCGCTTCAACATCATCAATCGAGATGGGAAGATTCATGGCTCGAGTGTAGAGTGTTTCTGTAGAGCCCGTGTCATGAGGTTGACGGGATCCGAGGCCAATCGTTGGGGGTCCGATGCAGATGCGTTCCGGTCCGAAGCAATACACCGATCCGCCCGCAATACTTGCGCTTGATGCGGGGGGCTATCCCAGGCGCTGGATCGGCTTGGAGGAGGCGGCAACCTGCTACGCGCGCGGGGTGGTGGCGTGGGATCTCGGAGACCATGCGTTTATTCTGCGAGGCGGAATCAATCGGGCAAGCGGGTATCGGTCGGAGCTCACGTTGCGCTCGATTGTCGCGCTCCGTGGTGAAACGGCGGTGCGCGCCTCGCGTGATCGGGCGCCGGTTGTGATGCGTGAAATGCTGTTTGCTCGCGACCGCCATGTTTGCGCCTACTGCGGGGGGCGGTTCCGGCTGGCTGATCTTACTGCCGAGCATGTGTTGCCGCAAAGCAAGGGCGGCCGTGATATCTGGACCAACCTGGTGAGCGCGTGCAAGCCCTGCAATTTAAGAAAGGGCGACCGCACGCCCGAGCAGGCGCGGATGCCGCTGCTCTACGTGCCTTATGTTCCGAGTCTGCACGAGGCCTTCATCTTGCGAAATCGCCGCATCCTGGCTGATCAGATGGAGTTCCTGATGGCCGGGGTGCCGGCCGGGTCGCGGTTGCGCGCGGAGCCGGCCACCCCATGAGCGCATCTCGCACGTCCGGGTCACGCCGTCGCGCGTTCGCGCAGGTTGATGTGTTCACCGCGCGCGCCTGTGCCGGTAATCCCCTTGCGGTGGTGCTCGATGGCGAGGGCCTGAGCACCGCGCAGATGCAGTCTTTTGCCGACTGGACCAATCTTTCCGAGACCACATTTCTGCTGCCGCCCGATAAGCCCGAGGCCGATTACCGGGTCCGGATCTTCAGTCCCGGCCGCGAGTTGGCCTTTGCGGGCCATCCGACGCTGGGGTCTTGCCACGCCTGGTTGGTCGCGGGCGGTCGACCTCGCGGTGAGGTGATCGTGCAGCAGTGCGAGGCCGGGCTGATCCCGATTCGTCGCGCAGCCGGCCGGCTCTGGTTTGCCGCCCCGCCGCGCTTACGCAGCGGCCCGCTGGAACCCGACGAGGTGGTTCGAATTGCAAGGGGACTTCGCCTCTCGGTTGACGAGATCGTCGCGCACGCCTGGTGCGATAACGGGCCGCGTTGGCGCGGGGTGATGTTGAGCTCGGCCGATCGGGTGCTTGCGCTCGCCCCCGACCCCGCATGCCTTGCCGGGCTTGACATCGGGGTGATTGGGGCGCGTGGCAAGGTCGGGGTGGTCGCCCCCGCCGGTGCCGGGACCGACTACGACTTCGAGGTGCGGGCTTTCTTTACCGCGGGTGGCACGCTGCGCGAAGACCCGGTGACAGGAAGCCTGAACGCGGCGCTTGCACAATGGCTGATCGGTGAGGCCAGAGCACCTGCGAGCTATGTCGCCCGCCAAGGGACGGCCCTTGGCCGCGACGGCCGTGTGCACATCGAGCAGGGGAATGACGAAACCGTCTGGGTGGGCGGCGACTGTACGGACTGCATCAGCGGTGAGGTGATGCTCTAGCGTGGCGGCCGCGCAGACGTGAGCGAACAGGTCCTTGGCGGGCGAGCCTGAGCCCCCGCTCACCGAAGATTCGCTAACCCACGCGTGCTCTCGAGGCCGCGCCAGCCCCTGCGGGAATCAGCGGGGTGTCGCTTGGGGCCTGGCTCGCGCCGACGCTGATGTCGTCGCTTGCGATCGGCGCGGACGCGTCGGAGGTCTCACCCGCGAGCCGCGCCAACCGCTCGAGCTTTCGATCACGCACGCCTCGATCGCAGAGCGCCTGCCAGGTGTTGATGGCGTAATCACGGTTTGGGCCGCGCTGGCCCTGCGCTTCACGCAACGTCTTCAGGATCTCCGCGTCTGGCAGGCGTCGATACCAGCGACTTTGCCGCTCGGCGATGAAGGCAAGCGCGGCTACGGCCTCGCCATTGGCCAGCCGAATCTGGACAATAGAGGGGCGGTAAACGCGCTCTGCCCAGTTGGGGATTTCTCGCATGAACAGAGCCTCGATCGATGCCTCGCGCGAGGCCGTCGAAAACTGATAGGCGAGGCCGATGCAGGCACCGCCGCGGTCCAGCCCCAGCACCACGCCGGGACGCTCGGGCGTGCCGCGGTAGCGGGTGGAGCCGATGCAAAAAGCGCGGTGGTAGCCATGGAGTCGGGCGAGCTCGGCACGACAATAATCGAACCCCGGGTTCCAGATAAGGGACCCGTAGGCGAACACCCAGTGGGTGCGGATGTCTTCAGGGCGCAACGGCGACACGTCAACCAGCATAGCGCGCCGCGCGGCAGCGGGTGAAAAAACCGGTGTAGTCGCAGGGCATGCGTCGGATTGGACGGGGCGCCTGCGCGGTTTGCCCGCGGCTAGTCGTTGGCGCCAGAGCGCGGCTTGGCATTGCCCCCGCGCTCGGTAGCTGACTTGGGTTTGCCCGCACGACTTTTGGAGCCGCGCGGGGATGCTGCGGTCTTGGACGCGGATCCGGAAGCAGGCTTGGCATAGGCCTTTGAACCGGTCTTGGACGCGGTTTTCGAGGCGGGTTTGGCAGCGGCTTTGGCGTCGACTGGAGCGGCTGCGTCCCCGGTGTCGTCTGCGGCGCGCCCGCCCGCTCGTCCGCGGCCCGTGCGAGCGGGTGCTGCCTTGGCCGAGGCTTCGCTACCGGGCTTGGCCGGGCGCGGGGCGAACTCGAAACCGATGCGTCCGCCCGGCTCCCGGACCAGGAACGCTTTGAACTTTCGGCGCGTGCGCGCCGAGATGAAGCCATCGAGCAGATCGGTGCGCCCCTCGGCAAGGAGCTTTCGCATCTGGGCCTCACCGATTTCCTGCTGAAGGATAATCTTGCCGGAGCGGAAGTCGCAGCTGCGGGAGGGGCCTACCGTGCGCTCACAGATATAGCTCATGCCGTGCTCATAGACCGAGCCGCCGCACTTCGGGCACGCCCCAAGCGCCGAGCGGTCACTGAAGTCGATGACCTCGGCGAGTGCATCGTCATCGCGATCAGACTGGCCAAAATCGAACTCGAGGCGATGATCGGGCGTGAGCTTGAGGATGGCGGCAAAGGGCCGCCCCATTTTGCTGCGAAACCCCTGTAACGGGCCGATGGTGCCGTCATTGATGAGTGCCTCGGCCTCGGCCACCTCGAGCTGACGAGCGCCAGGGATCTTGCTGATCGAAAAATCGCAGGCTGTGCAGGCGTAGCGACGGTAGTTTTCCTGAACGACTGCGCCGCACCGGGGGCAGGGAGCGCGCAGCGTGGCGTAGTTTCCGGGTACGGTGTCGGCCTGGTAGTTTTTCGCCCGCTCGACGATTTGCCGCGTCATATCGGCGATTTCGCGCATGAAAGCTTCGCGGCCAAGCCGGCCGCGTTCCATCTCCGCGAGCTTGTGTTCCCACTCGCCGGTCAGCTGGGGGTCGGCCAGCAGCAGGAGTTCGTTGGCGTTGAGGAATTTCTCGAGCTTGAAGGCCTTGGCGGTGGGGACGAGCTCGCGCCCCGAGCGCTCGATGTACTTCTGGCGAAGCAGGCC
>JALREG010000044.1 GCA_023253905.1 Burkholderiaceae bacterium | reverse complement strand
GATCTACGACAACATCGCATTCGGCGTGAATTTGTACGAGCGGCTCAATCGTGCCGAAATGGACGCGCGCGTGGAATGGGCACTCAGCAAGGCCGCGCTCTGGGGCGAGGTCAAGGACAAGCTGCGCCAAAGCGGGCTGTCACTCTCCGGGGGCCAGCAGCAAAGGCTCTGCATCGCGCGAAGCGTGGCAGTCAAGCCCTCCGTGATCCTGCTGGACGAACCCACCTCGGCGCTCGATCCGATCTCAACTGCCAAGGTTGAGCAACTGGTGCACGAACTGAAGTCCGAGTACACGGTTGCCATCGTCACGCACAACATGCAGCAGGCGGCTCGAGTCTCTGATTTCACGGTCTACATGTATCTGGGTGAAATGATCGAGTACGGTCGCACCGACGAGATCTTTTTGAAGCCCAAGAGCAAACAGACCGAGGACTACATCACCGGCCGCTTCGGCTGAGACCCCTTCACTGCAATCGGGTAGCACACGATGGCTCCAGCACACACCGACCGGCACTTCGACGAACAGCTCGAGCGGCTCACCTCCAGCATCGGCGCGATGGGCGACTTTGCGATTGCCCAGTTCAGCGATGCCGTCCGCGCGCTGATGGACCGCGACGCCGAACTCGCCTCGCGTGTGGTCGATCAGGACCGCATGATCGATGCGCTTCGCCGGGATCTGTCAGCCTCGGCGGCGCTGGTCATCGTCAAGCGGCAACCGCTCGCAAGCGACCTCGACGAAGTGCTCGCCGACCTGCGAATCGTTGAAGACCTGGAACGGGTCGGTGATCTGTCGAAGAACATTGCTCGCCGCGCGCGTTCGCTATCGGCGGGCTCTTTCCCGCAGGAGGTCCTCACGGGCTTTGACGGCATGTCTCAGCGCTGCGTCGCGCAGGTCCGTAATGCGATCGAAGCGTTCCTTCACCGCAACGCAGGTCAGGCGCGAGACGTCAAGATGCTTGATGACAGCATCGATAGCGAGCACCATAACCTGATCGATCAGATCGTGGCTTTGATGGGCGAATCACGTGGCGATGTCGCTGACTTTGTGCATCTTCTGTTCTGCGTGAAAAATGCAGAGCGGATCGCAGACCACGCGGTCAATATTGCCGAGGCGGCGCACCTGAAAACAACGGGTAAGCCGATCGGCCCGGTCACCGCGCTCGGTTGACCCGGCGGCTCGCTGCGGCGATCGCCGTCGGGCCCGACCGCTCCGGTAAGTTAAGATCCTGAGCGCGCAGGAAACAGTTCCTGCGCCCCCTGCCCGACGCCCTCCGACACCTGCGGTGGGCCCCGTCCGCCGTCGACTCGAACCGCTCACGCCATCGCCATGACATCACTCGACGCAAGATATGCCAGGCCCGCGCCGCCCGTGTCGGCCACCGCCGAGCGCCGGCGTTTTCGCGCCCCCGAGATTCAGGCCTATGCCAGTGCACTCCTCGAATCGTCCGGGTTATCTTCGGACATTGCCCGCGAGGTCGCCGAGGTGCTGCTCGAGGGCGATCTGCTCGGCCACGATACGCATGGCCTGCATCTTCTGGCGGGCTACCTGCGCGAACTCGATTCAGGCACCATGACCTGCAAAGGACCGCAGCGCGTGCTCGCCGAGCGAAGCGTCGTGGCCACCTGGGACGGCGAACGACTGCCAGGCCCCTGGCTGGTCCGTGAGGCGATCAGATGGGCCACCCCCCGCGCCCGCGAACACGGGCAGGCGAGCGTCGCGATCCGGCGCAGCCACCATATCGCATGTCTGGCGGCCTATCTCGAGGCACCGGCGCGTGACGGGCTGGTGGTGATGGTCTCCAGTTCCGACCCGGCGGTGGCTAGTGTCGCGCCCTACGGCGGGACCACGGCGGTCTTCACGCCCAACCCTATTGCTGCCGGCTTCCCCACCGAGGGGGATCCGGTGATGATCGACATCTCGGCGTCGATCACCACCAACGGAATGAGCGCCCGCATGCGCGACGCGGGTGAACTCGGTCGGCATGACTGGTGGCTCGATGCCGCGGGCCATCCGACGCGCAACCCCGCCGTCTTGTTTGAGAAGCCGCCCGGGACCATCCTTCCGGTTGGCGGACTGGACGCGGGTCACAAAGGCTACGGCCTGGCGCTCCTGATCGAGGCACTCACCGGCGGCCTGGCGGGTCACGGCCGGGCCGATCCCGCCGAGGGCTGGGGCGCAACGGTTCATGTGCAGCTGATCGATCCGTCCGCTTTTTCCGGACTTGAAGCATTTCGCCGACAGACCGAACACGTGGCGCGCGCGTGTCGTGAATCAACGCCGCGCAACGTTGAAGCGCCCGTGCGGCTGCCCGGCGAGCGCGGGCTTGCAAGAAAGCGCGAGCAGCTCGAGCACGGCGTGGCCCTGCACCCAGCCATCCTGCCCTCGCTCGCGGCACGGGCCGAACAAGCGGGCATCCAGGCGCCCGGCCCCGTCTGAGGCCCGCCTTCCTGTGTGCTCACCCATCCTTTCATCCACCCCCGTCATCCCAACGCCATGTCCACCCAACCTCTGATCGTCCAAGTCGGTCCCCTGCACGGGCCAACACAGGATGAACTCGCACGCCGCTACGACGTCCGCCGACTGTTTGAGGCCACCGACAAATCCGCCTTTCTCGCGGCAGTCGCCCCGCAATGCCAGGTTGCGGTCACCTCGGGCACCCGGGGCATGGAGGCCTCGCTGATGAAGGCTCTCCCTCAACTCAAGCTCGTCGCCTGCTTTGGGGTAGGAGTTGATGCGATCGATGTCGCGCACGCGCATGCAAATGGAATCTCTGTCAGCAACACCCCGGATGTGCTCACTGAAGACGTGGCCGATCTGGCGCTCGCTCTTCTCCTGGGTGCCATCCGGCGCATTCCCCAGGGCGATCGATTTGTTCGCGAGGGATCCTGGCTCAAGGGCGGGATGGCGCTCACGGCAAGCATGCAGCACCGCAAGGTGGGTATCGTCGGGTTGGGGCGAATTGGCGCGGCTATCGCGAAGCGCTGCGCAGCGTTCAATACCGAGCTCGCCTACTTTGGCCCGCGCGAGAAGCCAGCAAGCGGTCTGCGCTATTTTGCCGACCTGGTTGCCATGGCCCGCTGGTCCGATGTGCTGGTCGCCGCCTGCCCGGGCGGCGAGGGTACGCGCGGTCTGGTTTCACGCAGCGTTCTCGAGGCACTCGGCCCGGCAGGCGTGTTCGTCAACATCGCCCGCGGCTCGGTCGTCGACGAAGCCGCGCTCACCGAGCTCCTCACCCGTGGCGCGCTTGGATCGGCCGGACTGGATGTGTTCGAGCGCGAGCCGCAGGTGCCGGCCGGCCTGATTGCGCTGGACCACGTGGTGCTACATCCCCACCAGGGTAGCGCCACGCATGACACCCGCGCGGCCATGGGACGCAAGGTGCTTGACAACGTGGAAGCCTGGTTCGCGGGCCGCCCGCTCATCGACCCGGTCTGACGCGGTCACCCAGGGCTTTGCCGACAGCCCGCGACCGCGGGCCGCCTTCAACCGCGCAGGACATCCTCATCGGATGCCGTGCAGGGTTCCGACACCGGCCCGCGACCCGCCTGGTCGACCGCGGCAATGCTCTCAGGTGTGGCGAGTTCGACTGGGCCCGGCAGCCCATCTAGAAACCGCGACAACTCCTCGAGCGCAAGCCGGTACACCTCGCGCTTGAATTCAATGACGGATTCGAGCGGAATCCAGTACGGGTTCCAGCGCCAGGCGTCAAACTCAGGCTGGCCCGACGCCCGCAGGTCAACGTCAGTGTCGCGGCCCAGCATCCTGATCAGGAACCAGATCTGTTTCTGGCCGCGATAGTGGCTGCGCATTTCCCGGCGCACCCAGTGCGTGGGCACGTCATAGCGCAGCCAGTCGCGCGTGCGACCGATCACCCTGACATGATCGGGCATGAGCCCGGTTTCCTCCCGCAGCTCGCGAAACATCGCCTGCTGCGGTGATTCCCCGCGTTTGATCCCGCCCTGAGGAAACTGCCAGGCGTGTTCTCGGATCCGCTTGCCCCAGAAGACTTCGTTCCGGCCGTTGACCAGGATGATGCCGACGTTGGGGCGGTAGCCTTCACGATCGAGCATGGCCGCACCCGTTGATCTCTTACAATGCGTTCGATTATATCGGGCGTCTGCGCGCCCCCGCACTCCTGAAACGGACTCCCATGAAAGCCTCAAGGTTCCATATCGCCACGCTCAAGGAGGCGCCCTCCGATGCCGAGATCGTGAGCCACCGACTTATGACCCGTGCTGGAATGATCCGCCGGCTCGCAGGGGGCATCTACAACTACATGCCGATGGGGCTTCGCACCATCCGCAAGATCGAAACCATCATCCGCGAGGAGATGGACGCGGCAGGCGCCATCGAACTGTTGATGCCCGTGATTCAGCCGGCCGAACTCTGGATGGAGTCGGGCCGCTGGGAGCGCTACGGTCCGGAGCTTCTGCGAATCAAGGACCGGCACGGTCGCGACTTCATCGTGCAGCCGACCTCCGAAGAGGTGATCACCGATATCGCCCGCCAGGACATTCGCAGCTACCGGCAGATGCCGAAAAACTTCTATCACATCCAGACCAAGTTCCGCGATGAGCGCCGCCCCCGCTTCGGACTGATGCGGGGT
>JALREG010000429.1 GCA_023253905.1 Burkholderiaceae bacterium | reverse complement strand
CCGGCGGGTGACGTCCCGACCCCCTGGATGACCTTTCAGGATGATCTGCAGCGGGCCGGGCTCACGCCTGAAAAAATCGCTGGGCGACGCGTTCGGCCCATGGCAACGAATCTGCGCGCCTATCTTCGTCAGCAGGTCGATGTCATCCAGGTGTTCGAGCCGTATGCGCACCAACTGGTGGCCGCGGGTCAAGGCGAGATCTGGCATCGGTTTTCCGAGCGCGGCGATATCGCCTACACCACGTTTTATGCCACTCGACAGACGATGAAGCGGCGGCGCGATGAGTGTCAGCGCCTGGTCGCCGGCATCGCACGCGCGTTGAGGGCTTTGCAGCGCTCGGCAGCGAACGATATCGCCCGGGCGGTTCAGCCGTTTCTGCCCGACCTCAATCAGGAGGCGCTGGCATCGATCATCGCGGCCTATCGGTCCGCCGGGTTGTGGGCCACAACCCCCGATCTGCCGCCCGCCGCGCTGCTGCGGCTGAAGGCTGCGCTGATTTCGGGAGGGCTGATCAGCCGCGACCCGTCGTATGAGACGCTGGTGGACAGGGAGCTTTCAACATGACCGAACGAATCGACGTCCCGACCATCGACATCGCACCGTTTCTTGCCGGCACCGATGAAGCCGGTCGGGTCGCCCGTGCGGTGGCACGCACATGTGAGCAGACCGGCTTTCTGATCATCTCCGGTCACGGCTTCCCGCCCGGGCTCCTGGATCGGGCGATGCGTGAACTCTATGCGTTCTTCGATCTGTCCACCGAGACCAAAAACCGCTGGCATCCGACCGGCCCTGCCAAGCAGCGCGGCTATCACGGGATGGCCACGCGCGGGCTCGCCAACACGCTGGGGCAAAAGGCGCCGCCCGATCTGCGCGAGTCGCTTTTTCTCGGCCCGGTTGATGATCATCGCGCCTACTTCGCCAACCTGCCCGAAGCGGCCACCAGCTACGCGCCCAACCTGTTACCCGATCAACCTGCCGGAATCGATCGCACGCTGGTGGAGGTGTATCGGGCCTATGAGGTGCTGGCTGCGAACATGATGCGACTGTTTGGCGCAGCGCTCCAGTTACCGCCCAATGCGTTCAACGGCGTGCTGGATCGGCACTTCAGCATTCTGTCTTGCCATCACTATCCAATGCTCGAATCCGAGCCGAGCCCGGGCCAACTACGTACCGGCGCGCACACTGACTACGGTGCCATGACACTGCTCGCCGCCTCCGACGCGCCGGGCGGACTGGAGGTGCAGATGCCCGATGGGCGCTGGGCCGGGGTGCAGCCACGCGCGGGCGAGTTCGTGGTGAACCTGGGCGACATGATGGCGCACTGGACCAACGGTCGATGGGCGTCCACGCTGCATCGCGTGGCCAACCCGCCCCTGGGCGTGGCCCGCAGTCGTCGGCTCTCGATCGGCATGTTCGTGCATCCGAACTACGACCAGAGCATCGCCTGCGTACCCACCTGCGTTCCGCCAGGCGAGCAGGCGCGCTTTCCGGCGATAACTGCAGGCGAGCACATCAGGCGAAAGATCGAGGCCAGCCACGCGGCAGCGGCCTGATTTCGAGGTATGCGGCGGCGGCATGATCGGCAATGCCCGAGACGCAGCGCGGTCGTCAGTCGACCCGGGTGCCGGTGAGTTGAATCACCCGCCCCCATTTCTCCATCTCGGCTTTAACGAAACTCGCAAATTCCTGGGGCGATGAACTGACTGCTTCCACCCCGATGTTGCTCATTGCGGTCCGATAGCCAGGATCGCGCGCGGCTTTGACGAGTTCGGCGTTGATCCGGTCGACGACCAGCGCGGGCGTGCCCGCCGCGACAAATAAGCCAGTCCAGCTGTCGACCTGATAGCCAGGTACGCCGGCTTCCGAAAACGTGGGCAGATCAGGTGCGGTCGGCCAGCGGCGGCTGCCCGAGTTTGCAATGGCTCGCACTTTGCCCGTCTTCACCAGCGTCATGGCGTTGGTGATGGTTTCGATCATGAGGGAAATGTTGCCCGCCAGCAGGTCGGCAGAGGCTGCGCCACCGCCCTTGTAGGGGACATGCAGCATGTCGATCTGCGCACTGGTCTTCAGAAGTTCGGTGGCCAGATGTGAAATCGACCCGTTGCCCGCCGAGGCATAGCTGAGCTTACCCGGGTGGGCCTTCGCATAACGGATCAAGTCCTCGAGCGACTGAATCGGTAGCGCTGAGTTCACGATCAGCACGCTTGGATTGAGTGCGAGGAGGGAAACCGGCTGAAGATCGCGGACGGGATCCACCGGCAGATTCTTGAAGAGCAACGGCGCGACGCTGTTGGTGCCAATGGTGCCGTAGAGCAGCGTGTGGCCGTCGGCAGGCGACGACACCACAGCCTGCATCGCCGGCCCGCCTCCGCCTCCGGGCCGGTTCTCCACCACCACCTGCGCGCCCATCTGCTCGGCGAGTTGCTTACCCAGGCCACGCGCCATGATGTCGGAGGAGCCGCCGACCGCAAACGGCACGATGATGCGAATGGGTTTGCTGGGGTAGGTCTGTGCGGGAGCGTAGAACGGCAGCGCGGCCAAGATGCCCCCAGCGGCGATTGCGCTGATCCAGTCTCTGCGAGTCATGGCGTGTCCCCTGTGCTGATGTGCGAGCCGAGACGCTCGAGCTGCGCATAAAAGTCGTCCACCCGCTGCTGAGCAGTGGATCGCATGGCTTGAAGAATCTTCGCATGTTCCAGCGTATCGGATTGAGCACCGCTCACGCCCACCTGTCTGGATACATCCTGAACGAAGCGGCAAACTGGCGGCCTCACTTCACTGAACCGGTTGAGCGCGCTGTCCACTGACAGACCCGAGGCGAGGAGGCGACCGAGCACGACTGCATCCTGGACAGCCATGGCACCACCCTGCCCCATGAATGGCGTGCTGGCATGCGCTGCATCGCCAATGAGCAGCACCCGGTGATGATGCCAGGGGCCCGCCATCACCACTTCTTCGACCGCCGTATAAAGCACCTCGGACTGAGCGGTGAGCTCATCGAGAAACTGCGCAGCGGGACCGCGAAAGACCGCAAACCGCGAGCGCATCAGGGCCGCCCAGTCTTCGCGGGCAAACCACGACCCCGCGGGTTCGGGCACGGTTCCGAACAGATAGAGCTGACGCTGCGAGATGGGCATGATGCCCAGCCGCAGACCCGGCGCCATCATCATGATTTTGTCGGCCAGATCGGCTGGGCGCCGATGTACGCTTCGCCAGACACCGAAGCCGCTGTAGCGCGGTTCAACACCGGGCCAGAGCAGTTGTCGCACCTGCGACCGAATGCCGTCCGCGCCAAGAAGCAGATCGCAGACGACGCGACGGCCATCGGAGAGCCATGCATCCACCCGCGAAGGCGGAGCGTCCAGCCGCTCGACCGTACACCCCAGCCTCACTTCGACGCCGAGCTCGCTCAGATGCTGCGACAACACGCGCTGCATGTCGGCACGACGAATGCCAAGAATGGGGATCTGGTCCTCGCCTTCGAATCGCGCCGGATAAAACGTTTCCAGAAACGATGAGCCGTCGGCATTGAGGTAGACGTTACGTCCATCAGCGATTGGAAAGCCCGCAGCCACCATCTCATCCATGACACCGAGCGCGCGGAACTGCGCGAGGCCATTGCTGTAGACAAAGATGCCCGAACTCTGGAACTGCCAGGCCGACTGCTTTTCAATGAGCGTCACGGCCCAGCCGATCCGCGCGAGCGCAATGGCCGCGCAACAACCGGCGATACCAGCCCCCACGATGAGCACACGGGGGGTCATTTGTCTGCTCCGACA
>JALREG010000367.1 GCA_023253905.1 Burkholderiaceae bacterium | reverse complement strand
CGCTCGCGCAGGTTCTGCAGGGTGGGAATCAGGCTGTCCAGATCATGGCCGTCAATCGGGCCCACGTAGTTGAATCCAAACTCTTCGAACATGGTGCCGGGGAGCACCATGCCCTTGGCGTGCTCTTCGAACCGCCGGGCGAGTTGCAGCACGGGGGGCACCACCGACAGCATGGCTTTGCCCATGTCGCGTGCGGCCGCGTAGAAACGGCCCGACATCAGACGCGCGAGGTGCCGCTGTAACGCGCCCACGGGCGGCGAGATCGACATGTCGTTGTCGTTCAGGATCACGAGCAGATCGATATCGGGCATCACGCCAGCGTTATTCATGGCCTCGAAGGCCATGCCCGCACTCATGGCGCCGTCGCCGATCACGGCAATGTGGCGCCTGCGCTCCGGGCCAGATCCCTCACCCGCGATTCGCGAGGCGACCGCCATGCCGAGCGCAGCTGAAATGGATGTGGAGGAATGCGCCGTACCGAAGGTGTCGTATTCGCTTTCCACGCGTCGCGGGAAGCCCGAGATGCCGCCGAACTGTCGCAGCTTGGACATCCCAGCCCTGCGGCCGGTGAGGATCTTGTGCGGATAGCTTTGATGTCCCACGTCCCAGACGATGCGGTCACGCGGCGTCTTGAAGACATAGTGGAGCGCCACCGACAGCTCAACCGTCCCCAGGTTGGAGGACAGATGCCCGCCCGTTCCCGCCACAGAATGCAGAACGAAGTTACGCAGCTCATCGGCAAGCTGCGGGAGACTTTGGCGATCGAGTGCGCGCAGCTGCTCCGGACGGTCGATGGTGTCGAGTAGCGGAGTGGCCGGAAAAGAATTCGACATGGTGAGATCCTTACGAGGAGCGCTGCACAATGAGATCGGAAATGGCCGCGAGGCGCGATGCACCCGGGCCCAGCTCAGCAAGCGCCGATCGCGCTTCGTCGCGGAGTGACTGCGCGAGCGCCCGCGCCTCATCGAGGCCGAGCACCGACACATAGGTGGGCTTGTTCTGCTCGGAGTCTTTGCCGGCGGTTTTGCCTAGCGTGGCCGAATCGGCCTCGACATCGAGCACATCGTCGACCACTTGGAAAGCCAGGCCAACGGCGAGCGCAAACCGGTCGAGCTGCGTGCGTTCGGCCCCCGAAAGCGGACGACCGCAGGACACCCCCAGGCGCACCGAGGCAGCGAGCAAAGCGCCGGTCTTACGCCGATGCATGTCTTCGAGCTCGGCGCGCGTGAGTGTGCGACCCACCGCGGCCAGATCAATCGCCTGGCCGCCGGCCATGCCGAGCGAGCCCGCGCCGCGGCCGAGTTCGGCGAGCATGGCGACCACAGCCGTGGGCGAGGCCCCGAGCCCCGCCGCCGCCGCAAGCGATTCAAAGGCAAGCGCCTGCAGGGCATCGCCCACCAACATGGCCATGGCCTCACCAAAGGCCACATGAACTGTTGGTTTTCCACGACGCAGAACGTCGTTGTCCATGCAGGGCATGTCGTCATGCACCAGCGAGTAGGCGTGAATCATCTCGACCGCGCAGGCCGCGCAGTCGAGCGCGCCCGGCGCTGCGCCAGTGAGCTCTCCTGCCCCGTAAACCAGAAGCGGTCGGATGCGCTTGCCGCCACCGAGCACGGCATATCGCATGGCCTCATGCAGGCCCGCAGGATGTGCCTGGGCAGCCGGCAGCCGTGCCTCGAGCGCACGTTCGACCCGATCAGCGTGATCAGCCATCCAACGGTTGAAAACCTGACCGGTGGATTCCGTGATCGATGCCTGAACCCGCGTATCCACGTCAGTCGGCCTCCGGCGCAGCATCAAAGGGCTTGAGCAGATCAGCCTCAAGCACCTTCACCTGCTGTTGAACGTCAGCGAGCAGCCGCCGGCAGTGAGCGGCCAGCTGCGCGCCCCGGCGATACGCCGCCAGTGACTGCTCGAGCGCAAGCGTCCCCGATTCCATCGATTGCACCAGCGATTCGAGCTCGGCCACCGCCTCCTCGAAACTCGCAGGCAGCACACCGCCCTCCCCGCCGGCATCGGCAGCAGGGCTGGGGGATGGTGTCGTAGTTTTATGACGATTCATGGTGTCAACAAAGAGTGATGTTACTGCGACTTGCCTTCGGGTGAAATCCGGGTATCCTCTCGGTCCCCTTTGACCACCCTCACCGTCGTTCCGAGGACCCGGTCAGGCTTGGTTCCGTCCTTCGGCTTTTTTTCCGGGAGGGTCAGGATGTCGGATCTGGGTCGCCGCGAACATGTTGCGCAATCACGCGCACAACTTCCGGTCCACGCCTACTTCGACGAAGCGCTTTTCCGGCGCGAAATCGACACGCTTTTCAAGCGCGGTCCGGGTTATGTCGGCCATGAGCTGATGGTACCCGAGACCGGAAATTATCACGCGCTCGCCGCCGAAGGCGAAGGGCGCGTATTGGTTCGTTCCGAACAGGGGGTGGAGCTCCTGTCGAATGTCTGCCGCCATCGCCAGGCGGTGATGCTGAACGGTCGTGGCAGCACCGAAAACATCGTTTGCCCGCTACATCGCTGGACCTACGATCTGAAGGGAACGCTACTCGGTGCCCCGCATTTCAACGAGCAGCCGTGCCTCAATCTCGGGCGCTCGCCGCTACAGAACTGGCAGGGGTTGTTGTTTTCAGGCCCGCGAGATGTCAGCCGCGACCTGGCCGCGATCACCGGACGGGCCGATTTCGATTTTTCCGGCTACATGCTCGATCACGTCGAAGCCCACGACTGTCGCTACAACTGGAAGACCTTTATCGAGGTGTATCTCGAGGACTATCACGTGGTCCCGTTTCATCCGGGGCTCGGGCAGTTCGTGTCGTGCGACAAGCTCCGCTGGGAGTTTGGCGACTGGTTTTCGGTGCAGACGGTGGGCGTGCACGATGCGCTGCGCAAGCCCGGTACGCCGACCTATCGCACCTGGCATGAGCAGGTGCTGGGCCGTTTCGGCGGGCAGACCCCGCCGCACGGTGCAATCTGGCTCACTTACTACCCGAACATCATGGTGGAGTGGTATCCGGGTGTGCTCTGCGTCTCCTCGCTGGTGCCGCTCAGCCCGAACCGCACCATGAATTATGTCGAGTTCTACTACCCCGAAGAGGTCGTTCTGTTCGAGCGCGAGTTCGTGGAGGCCGAGCGGGCAGCCTACATGGAAACCGCACGCGAAGACGACGAAATCGCTGAGCGCATGGATGCGGGCCGAAAGGCGCTGCTTGATCGTGGCGATGACGATGCCGGCCCCTACCAGAGTCCGATGGAAGATGGCATGCAGCATTTCCACGAGTTCCTGCGCCGAGAACTCGGCCCGATCTGAGTGTTCTTCAGGATCCCACCATGAAACCTTTCACCACCCTCATCAGCGTCGAGGAACTCGCGGCGCGGCTCGATGACTGTGTGGTCGCCGACTGCCGTCACGACCTGTTCAAACCCGCCCAGGGCGCAGACGACTACGCCGCCGGGCACATCCCGGGCGCAAGCTTCGTTTCACTCGACCGTGATCTCGCCGGCCCTAAAGGCGACGGGCGTTCAGGAAGGCATCCGCTGCCTGACCCCGCCGTGTTGCGGGCGCGCCTGCAATCCCTGGGGCTGTCCGACGGACGGCAGCTGGTCGTCTACGACGCCGATACCGGCGGCTTTGCGGGCCGGCTGTGGTGGCTCGCCCGCTGGCTGGGGCACGAAGCGGTCGCTGTTCTCGATGGAGGCTTCCGCGCCTGGCGCGCGGCCGGCTACCCGGTCACGGCAGAGCTGCCGGTAGTTCAGGCGCCGGGCTTGCTATCGGCACGGCCCCCGCTCGCCACCGGGGTCACCGCCCGGGCACTGCTCGACGATCAGCCGCGACGCGAGCGGCTGGTGATTGATGCGCGTGCGCCCGAACGCTGGCGCGGCGATACCGAACCGCTTGACCCTGTCGGTGGGCATATCCCCGGCGCGCTCAACCGGCCACTGCAGCTCAATCTGCGACCTGACGGCCGCTTCAAACCGGCCGAGGTACTGCGTGAGGAATTCACGGCGCTCCTCGCGGGCCGGAATCCCGCCTCGGTGGTGCACAGTTGTGGCTCCGGTGTCAGCGCCTGCCACAACCTGCTTGCCATGGAGCATGCGGGGCTCGCGGGCGCGAGCCTCTATCCGGGATCGTGGAGCGAGTGGTGCGCCGACCCGGCACGCCCCATGGCCCGGGGTCCGGAAGCAGGCTAAAGGCCGGGCGCGGCGTCGATCGCCGCCAGTGCGCCGTCGTTACGCAGACGCGGGGGCTGTTCTGTCTTTAGGCGTGCTGTTCTGTCCGCGCCTGATACAGCCCGCCGCTCAGTGCGCATG